>CAYQDR010000006.1:0-72342 GCA_964416315.1 uncultured bacterium | reverse complement strand
GCTTGGAGCAGGGGTCCAGGACGCGCGCCGCGATCAGGGCCTCGACGAGATCCCGCTCCCGACGGCGCGTGGCCGCGAAGAGCGCGGGCAGCCCCACCTTCCGCGCCGTGCCCACGACGGCGGCGACGTGGCCGTGGGGCCGCGAGCGGATGACGTCGAACGCGTCGTCGGGCGCGACCAGCGCGTCGCCCCGCACGGCGCGGCGAATCAGCGCGATGGTCGCGGCCGGGAGGCGGGAGAGATTGCCGAGCGTTTCGTGCTTGACCGTGCCGGCCTGGCGATAGGTACGCCGCAGGAGGTAATAGCGATAGCGCCGGCCGCCGTGCGTGCGTGTGATCTCGGCCACGTGACAGGCCCCAGAGGCGCGCGCCATCCCAGTACCCTACGCCGGCCGACGGCGACAGGTCAAGAACAATCTTGGCTACCTTTCTCAGCCGACTCCCCGCTACCATTAGCATCATTATCTCGGTCAATTGCCAATATTCTTGGCTACCTTTAGCTGCCCGAAACATTTTCACCGTGGCGGCGGTCATTTATCCGGCGGAGCGGTAGGGGAACTTCGGGTTAGTTTAGGAGGGGCGGTCTTTCTCGGGCTGATCGGGTGCGCGGATATGCAGGCGTTCGCCCCGAAGGCGAGCGTGACGACGCCGGAGGGCAAGAGCATCGAGGAGGCGCAGCAGGAGGCCTACGACGGGCCTAAGGCGCGTGTGGCGGTCGCGCAGTTCAGGGACAAGACTGGGAAGGGGTGGTGGACCGGGGCTATCGGGGACGGTATGGCAGACATGCTGGCAACGGCGCTCTTCCACAGCAACCGCTTCATTGTCCTGGAGCGGCAGGCAATAGGGGACGTCCTACGGGAGCAGGACCTCGCCACGGCAGGCCGCATCAAGAGGGGCACGGAGGCACCGATCGGCGAGATTGAGGGCGCAGAGCTCCTGGTCACGGGAACTGTCACCGAATTCGAGGGCGCGGCGTCAGGTGGTGGCGGCAGCCTTGGTGGCCTCGGCCTTCCCGGCTTCTGGGGAACGGGTGCTGCGATCCTGGGCGGTGTCCTGGCCGGTATCAGGAACGCGCACATAGCCATCGATGTGCGCGTGATCGACACCAAGACTTCCCGGATTGTCGCCGCCACCACCGTGGAGGGTAAGGCGACCGATTTCAACCTCGGGGCGGCCTTGGCTCGCGCGGGCGGCGGAGGCGCCCTCGGCGGGGCGCTCAGCGCGTGGTCGAAGACGCCGATCGAGAAGGCGCTTCGGGTCTGTATCCAGGACAGCGTGAAATTCGTCGTTTCGAAAACGCCGCAGACCTATTACCGGCACCGCCCCGATGGGGAGACGCCCAAGGCGGCGGGGCAGCAGTAGTCGGGGACCACCGCCTGCCGTGACGCGGCGAGGTCGGCCCGGCCGGGCCGGGCGACGCCGGGTGGGTAGGCCCCTTGAGGCCATAGTGGTCGAATCGCGCTCGCCAGCGGTCGATTAGAGTCCGGCAGATCCCCAACTCCCGGCGGGCCGCCCGGAGGGGCCCGCCTGGAGCGTAGGGCAGACGGTCCTCCTTTCGTTTGCTCCGCGACGTCGAGATCATCACGACTCCGGAGACCCGTGGAGCTGCGCGGCGCCACGTTGACGCAAGGTCGACAGCGGCGGGCACAGTAGCGCGCGACCCCAACGCGAACGCGCGGCCTTCTGCGCCAAACGCGGGCACAAACTCCTTGACGAAAGTGGGAGCGCCAATCAGAATAGAGCTGATCTCATGTTTGTCCCGTGGCCTGCCGACCAGCGCGCGCAGACGCGTGTTCGGCGGGTGGGGCTCTGCCGGTTCCGACCCTCGCGCTGGCTGGCGCTTGTCCTCTTCGGGATCGCGCTGACGGGGTGCGCTACGGCCGGGCCCGAGTCCGTGCTCCCGCGGCCGGGGCGCGGCCGGACGCCCGCGCCTGCCGCTCGGTTCGAGCTGGGACAGGACACGTTCGCCTTCGCGAACCTCGTCCGCGGGGAGCACCCGGAGAGGGCGGTGGACTTCGCCAACTACTGCATCGTAATGGCGCGCGCGGCGAGCCAGTTCTACCGCTTCGCCCGCTTCGCTCCCGGGGAGCCGCCGCTGGCGCCCGGGGAGTATACGCGGCTCGGCCGAGAGGTCATGGCCCAGAGGCCCTGGGAGGCGCCGCGACGCGACGGGGAGCGGATCGTCATCCCGGGCTATCCGGATCTCTACACGCTCTCGCGCGCCCAGGAGGAGGCGATCAAGACCGCGTTCGACTCGAACCTGCTGAGCATGATCCACTGGCGGACCTGGCGCGTCGCCCTGCCGCTGGGGGCCGGCCACCAGAGCCGTGTCGCGGCGGAGCTCGTGGCGGAGTTGGACGCCGGGCAGCCTGCGCCTTTGATGATCACGAACTTCCCCGAGCCCGACCTCTTGAACCACGCGGTCCTGGTCTACGACTACCGGCCGCGGTTCGGGGGCGTCGCGTTTCTCGCGTACGATCCGAACGATCCCGACACCCCCCTCGAGTTCCGCTACGACCCCGCGACGCGGGCCTTCTGGGTCGCCGGGCTGCCGTACAGCCCGCCGGGCCGCATCCGCGTATTCCGGCTCTTCGCCTCGCCCTTGCTCTAGTGCCGCGGCCGATGACCGTCGCAGCTCTTCGTCCTCGGCCCTCGCCGGTCCTACCTTTGCGGGGTACCCGGTCCCGCCCCAACGGGGCAGGCTGGGTCGTACGCCTCCGGTCGGCTCGGGCTTGCGTCCTCGAGCTGCTCGGTCCTCGGCCACGGCTCGAGTGGGTCCCGAAATCCGACAGGTTCGTCCAGACTCTGAGCAGACAAGCCGTCTAGCGTGCGGGATCTATTGCCAGACGTGTCTCGGCGGAAGGTACGCGGATGAGCGTAGCCGCGCCGCCCGCCGCCCCGCCGACTCCGTCGCCGGCGCGCTGGTATGCCCACTCCTACAATCGCCCAAGCTACTACCGGCTGGCGCTCGCGACCGCCCCGCGCTTGCCGCGCCGGGCTCGGCGGTGGCTTGCCGCGGGAGCGGCGCGCGTCCTCGCCCCGTGCCTCGCGGTGGAGCGGGCCGCGGTCGGCCGAAACCTCGCGCGCGTGCACCCGGGGCGCGACGGGGCCTGGCTGGACGCGGCCGTGCGTCGGGTCTTCCAGCGTTTCGCCGTGTGCTTCGCCGACCTCCTGTCGCTGAACCGCGAGCCCGCGGCGAAGCTTTGGCAACACGTGGCCAGAGTGGAGTGCGACCAGCCGGCCCGGGAGTTGCTCACGCGGGAGCGCGGCAGCGTGTTCGTCACGGCGCACCTCGGCAACTGGCAGCTCGCGGGCCGGCTGCTGGCCACCTTCGGTCGGCGCGTGCACCTCGTCATGGCCCCGGAGCAAGAGCCGGGGGTCGCGGCCATCCTGGACGGCGACCCGGATAGCGGGCTGCGCGCCGTCCGTCGGACGAGCCCCCTCGTCTCGGTGGAGCTCGTCGCCGCGCTCAGGCGGGGCGAGTTCGTCGCCTTCCAGATGGACCGGGCGATGGGCGACCGCGGTGACCGGCGCGTCCCCTTCTTCGGCGCGGCGGCGGCGTTCCCCCTCGGGCCGTTCGTCATGGCCGGAGCGGCGGGCGTGCCGGTCGTGCCCGCGTTTTGTGTCCTCGACGAGGGAGGGCGGTACCGGCTGTGTGTCGAGGCCGCGTTCGACGTGAGGCGGGGCGAGGAGGAGCGGGGCCTGGCGCGCGCGGTCACCGTGCTCGAGCGCTACGTCACGGGGTACTGGGAGCAGTGGTTCAACTTCTTCGACGTGTGGAGTTCGGAGCGGCCGTGAGCGAGGGCAACGCACGAGCGTGCGACCCCCAGGTGGAGGGGTCAGGGAGGGGGTCCCCCGGAGGGGGCTCCCCCCTGTCTGACGATCATGGCGGCTGAGCCGATCGCCATCACCGGCGCCGGTGTCGTCAGCCCGATCGGGCATGACCTCGACGCGTTCTGGGCGGGCCTCATCACGGGTGTCTCCGGGATCTCGCAGATCGAGCGCTTCCCGGTCGCCGACCTGCGCGTGGGGCGCGCTGGGGAGGTGAAGAAGCTGGCCGCGCGCGAGGGGCGCGGCCTCGGGCCGCTCGCCCGCGACGGACGCCGGCCGCCCGCCTGCCGTGCCTCCCGCTTCCTCCGGCGCGCAGCGGAGGAGGCGCTGACGAGCGCCGGATTCGCTGGTGGGTTCCCGGATCCGGCGCGCGTGGCCGTCGTGATCGGCACCGCGCTCGGCGGGATCGATGACGCGGGACGCGCGCTGCGCGGTCACGGCGGCGTCCGAGCCCTGCTCGGGTCGCTCTACGACGGGCCCACCTGGAACCTCGCGCACGCCCTCGGCGCGGCGGGTCCGGTCCTCACGGTTTCGACGGCCTGCGCGTCGGGGGCGACCAGCCTCGGCGTCGCAGCCGACCTCCTCCGGGCCGGCCGCGCCGACTGGGCGCTCGCGGGCGGCGTGGACGTCCTCTGCCGCTTCGTCCAGCGGGGCTTCAACGTGCTGCGCTCGCTCACGCGCGACGAGGTGCGGCCCTTCGACCGGCGGCGCAGCGGCATCCTCCTGGGCGAGGGGGCAGGGGTCGTCGTCATGGAGCGGCCCGCGGCGGCCCGGGGGCGCGGCCACGGGGCGCCGCTCGGGCTCCTGCTCGGCCACGCGAGCACCGCCGATGGCGCCCACATCACGGCGCCGGACCCCGAGGGGCGCGGCCTCGAGCTGGCGGTTCGCCAGGCGCTCAGCGAGGCGGGGCTGGGCCCCGAGGCGGTCGACCTCGTCAGCGCGCACGGGACGGGGACGCCCGTCAGTGACCGGGTCGAAACCGACGTGCTCAAGCGCGTCCTCGGGCGGCACGCGTATGCGATCCCGGTGAATTCGATCAAGGCGCACCTGGGCCACACGATGGGGGCGGCGGCCACGCTGGAGGCGATCATGTGCCTCCTCGCGGGCCGTCACGGCCAGGTGCCGCCGACCCTCAACTACGGCGAAGCCGACCCGGGCTGCGACCTCGACTGCGTCCCGAACCAGGCGCGGCGCCACCGGCCCCGCGTCAGCCTGTCCACCTCCCTCGGCTTCGGCGGCTGCAACGCCGCCCTGGTCCTGGCGGCGGCATGACGCCGGCGACCGTCGAGCGCGAGGTCCGTCACGCGGTGCCGGTCGCCCAGGCGCCGGCCCCGGTGATCCGCGGCGCCGGCATCCTCACGGGCTGGGGCGAGGGCCTGGCGGCGCCCGACGCCGCGGGTCCCGAGGGGGCGCGCGGCCTGGTTGCCGTGCCCACGCCCGCGTTCGCCGGGGAGCGCTTCCGGCGCGCGACCCGCGAGTGCCTCCTCGGCGTCGCGGCCGTCCGGGCGGCGGCCCGGGACGCGGGGCTCGACACGGCGGCGCTGGCGGGCCCCCGCACGGGGGTGCTGTACGCGAGCGCGACCGCGTACGCGTCGGCGAACCGGGCATTCCTCGAGGACGAGGGCTCGACGACGCTCCACTTCCCGTACACGGCGCCGAGCGCCGTGCCCGCGGAGGTCACGATCGAGTACGGGATCCGCGGGCCGTACGTGAACCTCATGGGGGGCGGTCCGACCGCCCTCCAGGGGCTCTGGGTCGCCGCGCGCTGGCTCGCGGACGGCGTGGCGGACCGCGTCCTCGTCCTGGCCGTCGAGGCCGTGCACGAGGTGTGGGACCTCTTCACCCGCGCGCGGCGCCTCTACGCCGGGCCTCTGATCGAGAGCGCCGCGTGCCTCCTGGTCGAGCCCGGCGGGGGCGAGCCGCTCGCCTGGGCGTCTGCCGCCGCGTCGGGACGGGAGGCGTCCGGGTCCGTCGCCGCCGTGCTCGAGGCGGTCCTCCGGGATCGTCGGCCGCGGACGCTGGCCGGGTGCGTCCCGGGGCGCGGACCCGGGCGCTTCGAGGCCGCGGCGCTCGCCGCGCGCGGCGTGGCGGCGACGCGCGTGGGAGTGGGCGACCTCGGCGAGGCGTTCGCGTCCGGACCCCTGATCGGCCTCGCCCGGGCGCGGGCGTCGGGCCTCGAAGGCCCGTGCCTCGCGACGGCGGCGTGGCGCCAGGACTACGCGGCGATGCTCTGGCCCTTGTAACCGGGAATCCGAGGAGGACGGATGGACGAGCGGGCGATCCTCGACGAGCTTCGAGACATCGTCGTCAAGCGGCTTCGGTTCGACCCGAAGACGGTCGCGGCGATTTCCCCGGAGACGCCGTTGCCCAAGGGGGTCGAGGGATCGCTCGGCCTGGACTCGCTCGACTTCATCGAGCTGGCCATCGCGCTGGAGGAGCGCTTCGGGGTCGTGGTGGAGGAGGGTGAGGATGTCCATGTCCAGGCGCACTTCGCCACGCTGGGGGCGCTCGCCCGCTTCGTGCGGGAGCAGGGTCGGGGAGAGGCCCTGTGAGACACCCGGTGTCAACCGGGGGTGCGGGGGACCCGCATGAGGGAGGCGGCGTCACGCCTGGGCGTCTCGAGGAGCGCCTGCAGCGCCGGGCTCCCCTCCCCCCGAAGGGTGGGAGGGGGCGGGGGTGCGGGGGGTCTCGAATGACCCACCGGGGGCGAGCGGGCCGAGGGCCGCGCGTCCCCCCCTCCCCCCGAAGGGTGGGAGGGGACGGGGGTGCGGGGGGTCTCGAATGACTCGACCGCGCGTCGTCGTCACCGGGGTCGGGGTCACGAGCCCGTACGGGCTGGGGCAGGAGGCGTTCTGGGCTGGTCTCGTCGCCGGCCGATGCGTGATCGGGCCCGTGACGCTCTTCGAGACCGACGGGTTCCGCTCGCGCATCGCCGCCGAGGTGCCGCCGGACGTGGCGATCCGCCGGGCCTCCCGGCGCCGCCCGCGCGGGGACCGGCTGGCCATCGCGGCGGCGGACGAGGCCATCACCGACGCCGGCCTCACGCGCGCCGAGCTCGCCCCGGCGGGGATCGTCGTCGGCGGCATCGGCGGGGGCATGCTGGAGGTCGAGACCTGGTACTGGCGACTCCAGCGCGAGGGCGTGGACGACCCGGCGCGCCGGACGGCGCTGCGCACCGTGCTGCCCACGGCGCACGCCGAGCTTCTGGCGCGGCGATACCAGACGACCGGTCCCAAGGAGACGGTGGTCCTCGCGTGCAGCTCGGGGAGCGCTGCGATCGGGCTCGCCGCCGACCTCATCGAGACCGGGGTGACCCCGATCGCGCTGGCCGGCGGCGTGGATGCGCTCACGCGGATCTGCTTCATGGGCTTCAACGCCCTGAAGCTTCTCGACCCGGAGCCGTGCCGCCCGTTCTCGCGCGACCGCCGCGGGATGTCGCTCGGCGAGGGCGCGGGGTTCGTCGTCCTCGAGGACGCGGCGCGCGCGGCTGCGCGCGGGGCGCGCCCCTACGTCGAGCTCGCCGGCTACGGCCTGACGACCGACGCCCATCACATGACCGCGCCCCACCCCGACGGCGAGGGGAGCGCCCGGGCGATGGTGGAGGCGCTCGAGCGGGCCGGCGTCCCAGCCGCCGCCGTCGGTCACGTCAACGCCCACGGGACGGGCACGGTGCAGAACGACCAGGCCGAGGCGCTCGCGATCCGGAAGGTCTTCGGGCCGGAGTCGGTCCTCCTCACCGCGAACAAGTCGCTCATCGGCCACACCATGGCGGCCGCGGGCGCGCTCGAGGCGGTCTCGACGGTCCTGACGCTCGTCCACGGCGTGGTCCCCCCGACCGCGAACCTCCGCGAGCCGGACCCCGAGATCCCGTTCGAGTGCGTCGCGGGCGCGGCCAGGCGAGTCCGCCTCGAGTACGCCATGTCCAACTCGCTCGGGTTCGGCGGGCAGAACCTCAGCCTGCTCTTCCGCCGGATCCCGGACCGTCGGGGGACCGGTGCCGCCTGAGCCGAGGCATCGGGTGTTCGTGACCGGTGTCGGCACCGTCAGCGCGCTCGGCGTCGGCGTTGGCGCCGACGTGGTGGAGGCCCTGGCGCGGACGCCCGCCATCGGGCCGATCCGGGCCTTCCCGACTGCGGGCCTCCGGAGCCACCTGGGCGCCGAGGTCGGGGATCTCACGCCCTACCTGACCCCGGAGGAGGTGCGGCGGCTCTCCCGGGTGTGCCAGCTCGCCGTGGTCGCGTGCCGACTGGCGATGGCCGACGCGGGCGTCGAGGCCGGCGCGCTGCCGGGGCTCGGGCTCGTCCTGGGCTCCCAGTGGGGCGACTTCCGGTCGTCGGAGGAGTTCGCGCGGGGCTACCTCGCCCGCGGCCCGCTGGGGCTCTCGCCGATGATCTTCCCGAACACGGTCATGAACGCGATGGCCGCGCTCGCGGCGATCAACCTGGGGGCGCGCGGGCCCATGCTGACGGTGAACCAGGCGGGGATCGCGGGCGAGCTGGCCGTGGCTCGCGCGGCCGGCCTCGTCGCGGCGGGGCGGGCCCCGGCGGTCCTCGCCGGCGGCGTGGACGAGCTGTGCCCGATCGTCTTCCGCGAGCTGACGCGGCTCGGGACGACGTCGCCGCGCGGGGCGGGGCCCGAGGGGTGCTGGCCGTTCGACCGACGCGCCAACGGCACGGTGCTCGGCGAGGGCGCCACGACCGTGCTGCTCGAGACCGAGGACAGCGCGCGGGCGCGCGGCGCGCGCGTCTACGCGGACCTCACGGGCGTGGCCTGGGGCAACCTGCCGGCGCCGGCCCACGGGTTCCCGACGCGGCGCCGCCGCGCGCCGGCCGTGATCCGCCGCGCCCTCGCGGGAGCCGGCCGCGAGCCGGCGGAGGTGGACGCCGTCTACCTCACGGGGAGCGGGGACCCGACCCAAGACGTGTGCGAGCTGGACCTGATCGGGGTGGTCTTCGGGACGCCGGGTGCGTCCGGGCCCCGGCTCACCGCGCTGACGCCGCTCGCCGGCGACCACGCCGGCCTCGGGGTGCTCGCCGTGGCGGGTGCGGCGGTCGCGACGCTCGGCGGCGGGCGGCTCCCACCGCTCCCCGACCTCCGGACGCCGGTGCGGGGGGGCTTCGCCTTCGCGACGAACGGCGGGGCCGGGTCACGCTCCGCCCAGACCGTGCTCGTCCACGGCCTCGCGCGGGGCGGCGGTCACGTCGCCCTGCTCCTCGAGCGCGCCGGCGCGGCGCGGCGCGAGCGCGCCGCGGCATGATGAGCAGCCTGGTCGCGGTCGTGCCGGTCTTCAACGAGGCGGCCACCGTGGGCGCCGTCGTCCGCCGGCTCCGCGAGGTCTGCCCGGTGATCGTCGTGGACGACGCCTCGACCGACGGGAGCGATGTCCGCGCCGCGGCGGCCGGGGCGGCCTGCGTGCTCCGCAGCCCGCGCCGCGCCGGCAAGGGCGCCGCCCTCCGCCGGGGCTTTGCCGAGGCGCTCCGGCGGAACGCGACCGCGGTCGCGACCCTCGACGGCGACGGCCAGCACGACCCGACGGATCTGCCCGGCCTCCTCGCCGCGGCCCGGGCGGCCCCGGAGGCCCTCGTGGTCGGCGATCGGCTGGCTTCGGGGGACGGCGACCGCGTGCCCTCGCTCCGCCGAGGGGCGATCCGCGCCGCCGACTGGCTCGTGACGCGGCTCGTCCGCGCCGACGTTCGCGACACGCAGTGCGGCTTTCGCATCTACCCGGCGGCGCTCCTGCGGGCCGTCTCCCTCCGCGAGGAAGGGTTCGTGCTCGAGACCGAGGCGCTGGTGCGCGGCGTCCGGGCGGGATTCGGGCTCGTCTCGGTGCCGATCCGCCGGATCTACCCGCTGGAGCGGGCGAGCCGGTTCCGCGCGCTGGCCGACGGCGGCCGCATCGCCTGGTATCTCGCCCGGGAGCTGTGGCGCGAGGCCGGCCACCGGCTCGCGGCGGATGGGCTCGGCCGCCGTCGGGTCCCGGCCGCGGCCGGCGAGTCGTAGGGGGGGACGGGATGGCCGACCGCATCCGGAGCCGGTACGACGTCGCCGTGGTCGGGGGCGGACCGGCCGGCGCGACGGCGGCGACCCTCCTCGCGCGGGCCGGGCTCGACGTCGCGTGCTTCGAGCGGGAGCGCTTCCCGCGCTTCCACATCGGCGAGTCGCTCCTGCCCGCCAACGTCCCCCTCTTCGAGCGCCTCGGCCTCCTGCCGGCCCTCGAGGCGGCAGGCTTCATCCGCAAGCACGGCGCCGCGTTCATCGACGAGATCGAGGGCCGGCAGGTGGTCTTCAACTTCCAGGCGCGCGTGGCCATGGCCGACCACTCCTACAACGTGCCGCGCGCCGACTTCGACCGGCTGCTCCTCGATCACGCGATGAAGCAGGGGGCGGCGGTCTTCGAGGGGGCGGAGGTGGCCGAGGTCGCCGTTGAAGCCGATCGCGTGCGGCTCGACGTCCGGACCGACGATGCCGGCTCCTACCGGGTCGAGGCGGCGTTCCTCGTGGACGCGAGCGGCCGGGACGCCCTCACCGCCACCCGGCTCGGGCGGCGCGAGCCGATGCCGAGCCTGGGGAAGGTCGCCCTGTTCGCCCATTTTCGCGGGGCGGAGCGCTGGGAGGGGCGGCTCGAGGGGCACATCCGGATTTACCTGTTCGAGCACGGCTGGTTCTGGTGGATCCCCTTCGCGGGGGACCTCGCCAGCATCGGCTGCGTCCTGCACCAGCGCGTCGTCAAGGCCCGCCAGGTCCCCGTCGAGCGCCTCTTCGACGAGATGATCGCGGCCTGTCCGAGCGTCCGGGCGGGGCTCGCGCGGGCGACCCGGACGACGGGGGTGTGGACGGCGGCGAACTTCTCGTACCGAACCGTGCCCGCGATCGGCGACCGCTTCGTGGCGATCGGGGACGCGGTGACGTTCGTGGATCCGATCTTCTCGACCGGCGTCTACATCGCGATGCAGTCCGCCGAGCTGGCCTCGCGGGTCGTCGTCGAGGGGTTCCGCCGCGGCGACTTCCGCGCCGCCCGCTTCGACCGGTACCGGCGGCGGATTGCCGGTGGGGCGCGGCTGTTCTTCGACTTCATCGACCGCTACTACGACCCGTCGTTCCTCGAGGTGTTCCTCTCCCCGAGCCCGCCCCGGGTCCTCCGGGACGCCGTGGTGGCGGTCCTCGCGGGCGCCGCGTTCCTGCGCCGGCCGCTCTGGCTCCGGGCGCGCCTCGCGCTGGTGTTCCTGGTCACCCGGATCACCCGGCGCGCCCGGCGGCGGCGCGGCCTGCCGGTGGAATCCCGCCTGACGTGGTGAACCGCTCCGGCGGGGCGATGCGCGTCGCCCGGCGTCGTCCTCGGTCGTCGGCGGGCCTCAACGTATGCGGCATACGCCTCGGCCCTCCTCCTCCCTGCGTCCTAGCCGCGCTCGTGCCTCACCCCGCCGGGACCAGGGATGGATTCCCGCCGGACGTGGGAGGCGGTCGGGGGCCGATGCCGACGGCCCGACGCGCCGACGCGTAGCACCGGAGGGATGCCGGCTCTTCCCCGACGCCTGTGGCCCCGTGGCTACCTGTTCGCCATCACGGGCATCGCCGTCGGGATGGCCGGTCTCGTCGCGCTCGGGGCGCTCGCCGAGCGGATCAGCCGCTTCATCGAGGGCGGCCACCGGTTCGTGCTTGGCCAGATCTCGGTCGCGGGCGCGGGGATCGGGAGCGGCGCCGGCTTCACCGCGGGCGGGCTCCTCCCCCGGCGCACCCTCGAGGCGATCCGGGCGGTCCCCGGCGTTCGCGTCGTCCAGGCGCAGGTCATGGTGCCGGTCGATCCCGCGACCTCCGAGCTGTTCAGCATCAACCAGGAGCTCGTGCTGGGGGTGGATCTGACGGTGCCGACGCCGAACCGGAACTACCCGACGCTGCCGGTCGCCCGCGGCCGGTTCCTGGCCCCGGCCGATCGGGGCCGCGCCGTCGTGGGCGCGGACTTCGCTGCGGCCCGCGGCCTCCGCCCCGGCGACCGGCTCCGCGTCGGCGATCGGGAGCTCGAGGTCGTGGGCATCCTCGAGCGCCTGCTCACGGCCCCGGATCGCTTCGCGATCGTCCCCCTCGAGGACGCGCGCGACCTCTGGCTCGCCCTGGACCCGACTGTCCGGTTCCTCTTCGCGCCGGGCGGTCCGGTGGCGCGCGAGGACCTGAACACGGGCGCCGCGGTGGGGTGGGCGCCCGGCGTGGACGCGGACGCCCTCGCCGCGCGGATCCGGCGCGAGGTGCCGGGGGTGAACGTGGCCCCGCCCGGCGAGGTCGCGCGCCGGCTCGCCGCCTCCACTGTCTTCTTCACCTGGCTCCTCGCCGGCGTCGGGGGCATCGGGCTCCTGGTGGGCGGGTTGTCGCTCTCCAACACGATGGCGGCGTCCATGTTCGAGCGGCTCCGCGACTTCGGGATCAAGCAGGCCCTCGGCGCGACGGACGTCCAGCTCCTCGGGGAGGTCCTGCGCGAGAGCCTCGTCGTGAGCCTGTCGGGGGGTGTCCTCGGCACGCTCCTCGCGCTCGGCGCCGGGGTGGCCGTGGACGCACGGGCGGCCCAGGCGGGGCAGCAGCTCTTCCTCTTCACCGGGCGCCTCCTCGCCTTCGCCGTGGCCTTCGCGGCGGCGCTGGGCGTGATCGCGGGGACCTACGCGACGACGCGGATCCTCCGGCTGCCGCCGGCCGAGGCGATCCGCCGCGGCGCGTAGAGCCATGGCCGCCACGGGTCCTGTCGCCGGGCTCGCCGACAGCCGCGCCGCGCTCCGTCACCCGTTTACCTCCTCCCGCGATTCGCCGAATCGCGGGAGGAAGCTAAAGGGGTCCCACTCCGCGCGGCGCTCTGCGGCTCACCCGGCGCCACCCGTGGCGGCCGCGACTTAGCGTGCCATGACGGATCGCGCGTACGACGTCATTGTCGTGGGGGGTGGGAATGCGGCGCTGTGCGCGGCGCTCGCGGCGCGCGAGCAGGGAGCGCGCGTCCTCGTCCTCGAGAAGGCGGCCGAGGTCGAGCGCGGGGGGAACTCGCTGTTCACCGCGGGAGCCTTCCGGTTCGCCCACCGGGGGCTCGAGGACCTCCGCCGTGACGTCCTGCCCGACCTCACCGAAGCCGAAGCGCTGGCCGCCGAGGTGCCGCCGTACCCCGAGGAGGCGTTCTACGACGACCTGATGCGGCTCACCGACGCCTGCGCCAACCCGGACCTCGCCGACCTCCTGGTCCGACGCTCGCGGGCGACGGTGGTCTGGATGCGGAGTCAGGGGGTGCGCTGGATCCTGATGCTGAGCCGCCAGTCGTTCAGAGTCGGCGAGCGCCACCGGTTCTGGGGTGGGCTGGCGGTCGAGGCAGTGGGGGGTGGGGCCGGGCTCGTCCAGGCCCTCTACGACCGCGCGGCCCGCGTCGGCGTCGAAGTGCGCTACGGGACCGGCGCGCGCCGGCTGCTCGTGGATCGGCGCGGCGCCGTGACGGGTGTCGTCGCCCGCGGGCCCGAGGAGTTCGAGGAGATCGCCGCGCGGGCGGTCGTCCTCGCCTGCGGCGGGTTCGAGGCGAACCCGGAGTGGCGCACCCGCTACCTCGGGCCCGACTGGGAGCTGGCCCGCGTCCGCGGGACGCGACACAACACCGGGGACGGGATCCGCATGGCGCTGGAGATCGGCGCCCAGCCCTACGGGCACTGGTCGTCGTGCCACGCCGTCCAGTGGGACCTCAACGCGCCGGAGTTCGGCGATCGGACGGTGCTCGACCTCTTCCAGAAGCACTCCTACCCCCTCGGGATCGTGGTGAACCTCCGCGGGGAGCGCTTCGTGGACGAGGGCGCCGACTACCGGAACTACACGTACGCGAGATACGGCCGCGAGGTCCTCAAGCAGCCGGGCCGCGCGGGCTGGCAGATCTTCGACCAGAAGGTCGTCCCGCTCCTGCGCGAAGAGTACCGGATCCGCCGGGTCACGAAGGTCGAGGCCGGCACGATCGAGGAGCTGGCGCGACGCTGCGAGGTCGACGTGGCCGGTCTCGTCCGGACGGTCCGGGAGTTCAACCTCGCCGTCGAGGACAAGCCCTTCGATCCGTCGGTCCTGGACGGCAAGGGCACCCGGGGGATCACGCCGCCCAAGTCGAACTGGGCCCAGCGGCTCGACAGCCCGCCCTACGTCGCCTACGGTGTCACGTGCGGGATCACGTTCACGTTCGGGGGCCTCCGGGTGAACGCGGACGCCGCCGTCCTGGACACGGAGGATCGCCCCGTCCCCGGTCTCTATGCCGCCGGGGAGCTGGTCGGCGGCCTGTTCTACTACAACTACCCCGGAGGCGCCGGGCTCATGGCGGGGGCCACGTTCGGCCAGCTCGCCGGGACCGGGGCCGCCGTGTTCGCGCGCCGGTGAGCATCCTCCGGGCCGTCGATCTGCGGAAGTCCTTCAGGAGCCCCGACGGTCGCGTCATCGAGGTGCTGCGGGGGTGCGACCTCACGCTCGCGCGGGGGGAAGAGGTCGCGATCGTCGGGCGGTCTGGGTCCGGGAAGTCCACGCTCCTGAACCTCCTTGGCTGCCTCGACCGGCCGGACGGGGGGGCGCTGGCCTTCGGCGACCTCGATCTCACGCGCGCGCGCCGCCACGCCCTCGCGCGCTTCCGCGGGCGGCACCTCGGCTTCGTCTTCCAGGCCTTCCACTTGATCCCTTCGCTCACGGCCTGGGAGAACGTGCTCCTCGCCGCGCGGTACGTGGGGCGCGGCCCGCGGGAGGCGGCGCGCGCCGCGCAGGACCTCTTCGAGCGTCTGGGGATCGCGGAGCGAAAGGGGCACTACCCGCCGGCGCTCTCGGGCGGCGAGCAGCAGCGCGTCGCCTTCTGCCGGGCGGTCCTGAACGACCCGACCGTCATCCTGGCCGACGAGCCGACGGGAAACCTCGACGAGGACAACGCTCGGGTCATTCTGGCGGAGCTCCGGACGCGGGCTCGGGCGGGTGAGACGGCGGTCCTTCTCGTGACGCACAACCCCGACCTCGCCCGCACGGCCGACCGTGTCCTCCACCTCGCCGCCGGGCGTCTCGTCGCCGGGTCGTTCTGAGCGAGAGGGCCGGGATGCCACGAAGGAGGGTCGGCCCCGGTCGAGCGGCGGTTCGGAAGGCCGACCTGGCGCGCCTCGGCGAAGCGAAGCTCGCCGAGCTGCTGGCCGAGCAGATCGCCAATCTGCCGTCCCACCGACAGACGCGGTGGGTCCGCGAGCACCTGCCGCGCGGGTCGAAGGGCTCGACTTCACGCTCCCGGCCGGGGGCGCTCCTCGAGGAAATCGAAGACTTTTGCGCGCAATCCCGTTCGGGCGCCTTCGTCTCCTGGATCCCTGAGGATGAGTGGTCTGACCCGGGCGACGAGGGGGACGAGTCGGAGGCGTTCGGAGAGTGGGTCGAGCTCTTCACCGACTTCATGAGCCGGGCGCTGGAGCTCACCCGATCAGGGCAACACGCAGCAGCGGTCAGAGCCTATGCCCTGCTACTGGGGCTTCTGGCCGAGGCCGGGGAGACGACGGACATTCTCGGCAATCACGGAGCCCCGGAGGACGCCATCGCCCTGGACTTCGCCCGGGTGGTCGAGGGCTACACCCGGAGCCTGGTGGCGTGCCGCGGAGGTGTGGAGGGGGTCATTACCGAGATCCTGCCGCTCGCGAAGAAGTTCGGATACCGGGGGGGCTTCACCGGATTGGCCAGGGCTTTGGACGCGGACGGCCGCGAGCGGCTCAAGATGCGGCTGACCGCAGCAGCGGAGGGCGCCCTGAGGACCGATCGGCCGGACTGTCCCACCGAGGTGGACGGCCTCATCGCCCTGGCCACGGTCGGACGCAACCGGGCCGAGGTCCTGGCCCTAAAGGAGCGCTTCGCGCCCCGGAACGCCGTGTACCTGGAGGAGGTGCTCTCCCAGTACGAGCGGAAGATGGACTGGGCCGGGGTGGCCAGGCTGGCTGAGGTGGGGGTCAGGACGTTCGGCCACCACGGGAAGTTCGCCACGGCCCTCATCCGGGCCCGGGAGGCCCTCGGGGACCGGTCGGCGGCCCAGGAGGCCCGGGTCGCACAGTTTCTCAGGGAGCCCGACGCCGCAGCCTTCGCGGCGCTGAGGCGGCAGTCGGAGGCCCTCTCCAACTGGGACGCGGTATTGGCGCGGCTGCTGCGGACGGCGACTCGGCCCGGAGAAGGGGCGTGGCACGTGACGGGGCTCAAGACACGCATTCTCCTGGCCGAGGGCCGGGAGCGCGAGGTCTTCGACGGGATCGCCGGCCGGCAGGGTCGGATGGGCTTCGACGAGCTGAAACTCGTGGCCAAGTACGCCGTTGCCAAAGCCTCGGACGGAGCGGACCTCACCGCGTTCCCGAAGCTTAGGGAGCTTCAACGCCGGCTGGGACGCGACCGGGAGGAACCGTACGACTGGCTTCGCCTCATCCTCGAGCGACCCGGGACCGCTAGCCGCGCCGAGTACGCGCGCCTCGCCGCCGCCATGTACCAGCGACTCGTGGATCTGCATCTCGACTCCGGCAGGCCGTCACGCGCGGCGCCGGCCGCCCACTACTGCGCCATCGTCGCCGAGCTGTCCCGGCTGGTCGGTGAGCCACGGTTCTGGGCGGATCTCCTGCGGCACCTCCGGCAGCGCCACGGGAGGAAGCGGCTCATCTGGAGGAAGCTCGAGGCGGAAGGGTGTCCGCTGAGTTGAGCCGGAAAGGCAGGACGGGCAGAGCCCGCCTCCGTCAACTGATCGGGGAGGTCCTCGTCGACGCTTATGGAGCGGACCGGCAGCACGGCGCATTCCTGGTGATGCTTGAGGATCGCGTCGCCTGCCCGTTCAGGGCCATCTGCCGGCGCAAGGGACGGACTTACCGGGTCGGCGTCACCGCCCTCGAATGGGCGGATCGGCCGCCGGTCGGCGCAGAGTGGTTCGACGCCTACCGGGCCTGGCTCAAGGGCGACTTGTAGTTGGCGCCGCCCGATCCGCCGCGAGGGCGGGCTCAACTCGCGGGAAGGGTAACGAGGACTTCCTCCCCGAGCATGTCGATGATCTTGACCGCCACGGTCGCGCCGTTCCGGACCGCCGGGATCTCGTAGCGACCGGCGACCAGGTCGGTCTTCCGTTCCGGCACGTCGGAGAGGCCGATCCGGAAGACCTTGCCGTCGTAGTCGAGGTCGAGCATCACGCAGTCCACCATCGCCCGCCAGTCGTCGATCTTCGGCTTGAGGAGTCCGGCCTGCTTGTGGAGACGCTCAATGATGCTCGGCGAGATGAAGTCCTCGATGTGGACCATTAGCGTGTCGTTCTTTCGGACCGCCTTGACCCTGGCTCTGGCCGGCTGGTGCTGGAAGAACTTGCCATATTTCGGATCTGTCCGGAGCTCGATGACCTCGATCCGGTTCACCGCGGTCTTGCCTCTTCGGAAGCGGTCCCAGTCCTCGATCCAGGCGTCGGCGGCGGGCTCCTTGCCGAGGCACACGAGCACGACGTCGCGCTCTTCGCCCGGCCGCGCGTCCAGCTCGCGCTTGAGCTCCTCGAGGTCCAGCAGCGTCAGCGGGTGCGAGAACGGGACAACCTTGACGAGCTTCTTGCCGAGGGTTCCATCGAAGTAGCGGTCGGTCCGCATCCGCGTCACGCCGATGTGCTCGCAGGCGAGGTTGACGGCCTCCTGGTGCTGGATCGCCAGGTCGTAGTCGTTGACCCGGTAGACTGAGAAAGTAAGTTGCGCGGACTCGACCTGCTCTTCTTTTCCCTCCGGGACGTCGGCTAACGCACCCTGCCGGCCTTTCGCCGCGTGCTTGATCTGCTCCTCGATGATCGTCTGGAGGCGCTTGCTCGTGGTCTGGATCGCGCCTTTGTTGATGTCGCAAGCAATCCAGCGGCGCCCTAGCCTCTGCGCAGCCGCCGCAGTGGTACCAGACCCGACGAAAGAGTCTAGAACGACATCCCCAGGGTTAGAGCAGGCCTCTATGATTCTTGCGGCAAGTTCCTCTGGCTTTTGGGTTGGGTACTGGGTCCGCTCCCCTTTGAAGCCGGCGACTATGGATATCTCCCATACGTCGCGCAAAGGCATGCCTTTCGTTTCCTGATCGAGGGTGATCTTTCGCGTCCCGGTCTCTTCGTCGAGCTTCTGAGTCTTGCCGCCGAATCGCCTGAGATAGCTTTCGGATGCTTCTTCATACATGCGATGGAAGGTACGCTTCTTGGAGATTTCCACGACGTAGTAGAGAATTGTGTCGTGCATCGACTGAAATGAGTCGGTGTCCGCCGGCCACCGCCGATAGCTCCAAACGATCTCATTGAGGAACTTTTCGGCTCCAAAGACTTCGTCCATTAGACAGCGGAGATGATGGCCCTTAGTACTGTCACAGTGGAGGAAAATGGAGCCACCATCAGCCAGGAGCTCTTTCAGTAGCAGAAGCCGCTCGTACATGAACTGGAGGTAGTTGTCGTTGGCCCAGATGTCGGTGTACTGGAGCTGTTCCCCGAGCGTGTAACCTTCGCCGTCGAGCTTGGCAGTCCCCCTCGGTCCGCGCAGGCTCACTTTCCGCACGTAGTCGGCACCGGAGTCGAAGGGTGGGTCGATATAGATCAGGTTGACCTTGCCTCGGAAGCCGTTCGCCAGGAGATGCGCCAGCACCTCCTTGTTGTCGCCGTGGAAGAGGAGCCCGCCCCGCGGGTAGGCTTCCGGCCAGTCCTTCCAAACGTCGCCACCACGCTTGGCGGCGTCGCCGGAGGGGTCGTAGGTCTCGACATGCTGGGCGGGGAAGGCGACGACATTTCGCAGAGGCCGCTTGCCGACCCACGTGAGCATCGGCCGGCCCTTGGCCGCCGTGATGGCGACCTCCTGCTTTTTCGCGAAGCTCGGCGTGAGTGCCGGTTTCCGAGCGACAGGCTTCTGCCGCTTCGGCAGCGCTTTCTTAGTGCGGCTCTTGGCCATCCTCGACCCTCATCCTACCCGCCGGGCCGGCCCGCGTCGAGGTACGGTTTCAGGAGCACGCCAGTATGGTCCAGCGCTTTTCGGGCGGCCGCGAGGTGGCGGGCCGCCTCGCCCTGGCCCAAGGGCGGCTCGCCGGGATATCGGACATCCACGGCGAAGGGGGTGAGTGCCGTGGCATCGGTCAACTGCTGACGGATGCCCGGAGCGATCGGCTCGGCGAGTTGAAGGAGCTCTGTCATATTGTGAGTCTTTCCGAACTTCACCTGGTGTCTGATGAGAAGCGCCTTCAATGCTTTCTCCGCCGCCTGCTGGGCATGAAAACCGACCAGATCATATGAGGGCATGGATGCGTTGAGGATCACCTCGCCTGCAAACAGATCCTCTCGCGCCTTGGCGAGCCACAGCTTGACCCAGTCCCATCGGACCTGCTCAGGAGTCCTCGTAGAGAAGCACCCCTTCGGTCCAGGCTGGGTGAGCCAGGCCACCGATGACGCTCTTGGTCTCCTCGAACTCCTCTTCGCCCATGACCCAGGGCTCCGCGCCTGTGCCCTGAAGCGCGTCGTAGAGAGCCAGTCGATACGATCGCTTTTCGTCCGGCGGGATGTCGCGCAATACGACGAGCAGGTCATAGTCACTGTCGGGGCGCGCGTCACCGCGGGCCCGGGAGCCGAACAGGATGATCTTCCGGATGCGCTTCCCGTCAACCCGAAGGACCAAGTCCTTGAGCTTTCGGGCGACGTCCAGGTCGTGCGCGTAGATGCCCTCGGGCTCTCGGACGAACCGCCGCACCTCGTCCAGCTGGTCGTAGGTTACCCCGCTCTTCGCAAAGATCAGCTCGTAGCGCAGCCGGTCGGGATTCAGGCGCTCGAGCCCTCTCAGGGCAATCGCCTTCCGGCCCTCGTTGGTCAACGGCGGCTCCCCTCGCTCGAACCGGCCCTCGTCCTCGCAGGTCTGAGCCTCGAACCGATCGTCCTTCAGTTCCACGACCAGCACGCGCCCTGATCCGGGCGGACCGCCCTGGCGAGGGCGCTTGCGGATCACGAAGTCCGGGGTGTAGCGGTGCGAGCGCCCGTCCTCGCCCAGGTACTCCACGAACAGGTCGGTCTTGGCGGGGTCGGTGAGACCGCCGGTGAAATAGATGTCCTCCACCTCGGCCGGGCGGATGTTCAGCTCCGCGAGCACCTGCTGGAAGAAGTCCAGCTCCAGCCCGGAGTCGAAGTTGTACGGGTCGTAGTGGAACCCGAAGCGGGCCGGGTTCTCCCGGATCGTCCTGGCGTGGAGCATTAGCCGTTCCCGGTCTTTCGGATAGGTGATGTCCGCGGCGTAAACCTCGCGTCCCTCGGCGTCGGTGGCTCTGACGAAGCCGTGGGGTTTGACGAGGGCCAGCACCCACTCGGCGCTCTCCTCGCGGACCTCGTAGTGTCGGGTCTGCTCCGCCAGCTGGCGTGCCAGCTCCTCGAGGTGAGCGGCAGGGATTCCGTCGGCCGCCGCGTACAGCCTCCCCAGCTCGTCATACACGGCCCACACGTCGAGGCGGAATGCCGCGGCCAGACTGACGGCGGCCTCATGGCGATCCACGATCTCCGGCGCGGTGTCGATCTGGATCGTCTCGCCGACCTGCTGGAGCAGGCGCCTGACGCCGGACCTGGCAGCGATGTCGAACACTGCCTTGGTGAGAGCCGTCGCGGCCGCATCGGTCCCGGGTCGCTCCAGGCGCAGCATTCTCGCGCCTGCAGCAGCGGGAACGACCGACCGAACCGAACGCGTGAGCCGGATGGGCGGGGGGGCGAGCTTGCGGAGGACCAGCCGAGCAGACCCGATCTCCCGGGTCGTACGGTCGAGATCCGCAATCGTTTCCCCGTACGTCTCCTGGAGCTGGCGGTCGAGGATCGCACGGTTCTCCCGGGACAGGTAGATGCGGGCCTTCATCTTGTTGCCCGGAACCTGGCGGAGACATCGCGTCGCGGCCTGGAGGACGAAGTTGTTACTGCTCCGGAGTCGCCGGGCCAGCGCGCACGCGAAGAGGCTCGGGCAGTTCCAGCCCTCGGTGCCCTTGTTCACGAGGAGGATCACGCGGTGCGGCACCGCCGGATCGTTCAGGCGGTTGAACGCCTCGACCTCTTCCTTCGGGGAGTCCGTGGTGTTTCGCAGAGAGACGGTGGGAGCCTGGCCGACCCTCACCAGCGCCGCGTCGATGGCCGGACGCAGCTCTTCCAGGTCGTCGGTCTGCGGGAAATAGATCGCCAGCTTTCCCGGGGCACCATTCGGGAGCCGGACGTCACCGTAGTCCCGGAAGAAGTCCTCGATGACGTGGCTCACGTAGGCGTCGGTCTTTCCCTCGAACTCGAAGGCGTGGATGTTGCCGGAGACGTCCTTGAGGATGTTGTCCCGGATCCCCTCGGAGAGCCCGTACCAGATCACGACGTCCTTCAGCGGCTGGCGGCGGTAGTAGGGCGTGCCCGTGGTGTTGACGACGCAGATGACCTTCGTGTTGGCCGCCAGGTAGTCCACGGTCTTCCGGACCTTCTTCAGCTCGGTCTCTAGCGACTGGCCGTAGGTGTGGTGCGCCTCGTCGGAGAACACGGCCAGGTGTGGCAACGACGCGATGGCCTGAAGGCGAAGGTTCGCCACCTCGGCCCGCGCCTCGTCCTCGCGGCCGGCGCCCAGCAGCCCCCCCAGATCGCGCCGCCGTATCGTCTCCTTCTGGATTCGGATCTTCTCGGTGTTGGTCACCACGACGTTGAACAAGCTGCCCCGGACTACCGGAATGTCCTTCTCCCCGTCACGGGTAAAGGTCAGCTTGACGGACGCCGCGAACGGCTTGTAAAGGCGTGGAGGCAGGATCCGGTCGTAGGGGATCGCAGCCAACTCTCGCAGGGACTCGATGATCGTCTTGCCCGGAGCGAACACGAGGGCGTTCTGGACGAAGGGCCCGTCCGGGTACTCCAGCGCCATCGCGAACTCGGCCGCATAGATCGCCCCGATGAGGATGGTCTTCCCTGCACCCATGGCAAGGGCCAGGATGTAGCTTGGGTAGTCCAGCGTCAGCGTCTCACGGACGCTCTCCAACCTGAAGTCCCGCACGAACCGGTCGTCGGTCTTGATGCGTTTCCACAGGGAATCGAGCGGCTGGCCGGCCACAAGCCGATGGATCTGCGCGGTGCCGAGCCCCAGGGCGTCGAGCAGTTCCGGGGGGCTTGGAAAGAGCCTCTGGTAGAGCGAAAAGACGTGCGGCGTGCCCTCGACGAGTCTCAGGTACCAGTAGGTCTCCAGGGCCTTGAGCTGTGGCCTCCTGAGGAATCTGAGCTCGCCCGTCTCCGGGTCACTCGCCCACTCGAAAATCTCCGCGATGGCGGGGTAGTCGGACGCGTAACCGCCCTTGCGCCACTGGTCCACCTTACCCGCGAGAACCTGGTGGAGGTGGCTCATCTTGTCGAGAATTCTACCCGAATCGCGGGAAGCCGTGGTCAACTTAGTGCAATCCGCGTTGGTCAGCCACCGGTCCCTTCCGGCGACCTCCGGAAGTCTGTCTCCCCGTGACCCCGACCGGGGCCTAGGCCGAGCAAGGAGACGCACGAGGGCAGTGAAGGGGCACTCGTCATCGCGTCGTGGAGGGGCTCTGGTTCCCGAACGCCGGGCTGACCGGTGGCAGCCGGGCTCCGACGGGCCGCCGGGAGCTGGCTGCGCGCCCCATGTGCGCATACAATCGGAGCCACATGGGGGGCACGCGATGAAGTTCGTCGGGGTCCGCGAGCTGAGGAACCGGACCGGCGAGGTTCTGGAGGCCGTCGGGCGGGGCGAGCGGGTCGTGTTGACCAAGCGCGGGAAGCCGTTCGCGGTCGTGGCGCGGCTCCATGAGGACGAGCTGGAGGGGTTCATCCTGGGGGGCCGGGGACGGCGCAACCTCTCCGAGCCCTCGCTGGACTTCTGGAACATGAGGTCTGGAACGATCTATGATCAGAGGGGGCCTGATGCTGGGAGTGGATCGGTCTCCTCGCTTTTTCGCCCTTCTGGGAATCGTGTGGGATAAGCAGCAACTCGAGTTCTGCTCCGACCCGCCGAGGCGAGGGTCGGAGCTGGGTGGAACCTCGAGCGCTCCCGGACAAGCGTTCGGCTGACGCGCCATCCAGGGCAGGGGCCATCGCCGGGGAGAACCCCTCGACGCGGTCCCCGAGACGGGGTGCTCAGGGCGAGCGGCCGGCGGGTCGGAACGCGATCGCTTGGGCGGCGGGATGCAGGACCCCGATCGCCCAGTCCAGGTCGAGGCGCTCGCCGAGCCAGCTCGGGCACCCCGTCCGCGCGTCGATCACCAGGCCGTGCGCCCGATGGGCCGCGACCAGCGCGCCGGTCGGGTCGCGCGGCACCGCCGGCGCCCGCGGCACCTCGGGAATCGGCCGCCCGTCCGGCCGGCTGAAGCGGAGGGTGCCGTCAGCGCCGCGTTCGACCTGGTAGCCCTCCTCGTGGACCGCCCGGTGATGGCGCCGGCAGAGGAGTGCGAGGTTCTCGAGCCGGGTCGGGCCGCCGTTGGCCCAGTGATGGATGTGGTGGCCCTGCGCGTGGCGGACCCCACAGCCCGGGAAGCGGCACCCTCGGTCCCGGGCCTGGAGGGCCCGGCGGAGCGCCGGCGGGATCGCCCGCGTCCGCCGCCCGACGTCGAGGACCTCCCCGTCTCCCGCGTGGCGCAGGACGACCCGGGTCGCGTCACAGGCCAGGCGGCGGACCGTTTCCGGGGAAACGCCGACGCCGTCCTCGAGCGCGGCCGGGCCCGGCTGGGCCGGGTCGGCCAGCGCCGCGGCGTCTACGTGGACGACCACCTGGTACCGCTCGCACCCCGGGCCGGGGTCGAGGCCGTGCTGAAGCGCCGTCTGCGCCACCAGCGCGAGGGCGTCGGCCTGCTGCTGGCCGGGGGTCGGCGGGTCCGCCTCGGGCTGGTCCGGTACCGCCGTGGCTCGCCGCTGCTGGTACAGGGCCTCGCGCCCCGCCTCGAGCGCGCGCACGAGCAGTGCCCCGACCTCGGGCTCCAGCCGTCCCCGCACGACCACCATCCCGTCTGCGTCTGGATACACCTGGAGCGACCGCCGCGCGTGGCGCGCCTGGGCCTCTTGCGCCTCCGCCAGCCGGTCCACCCGCCGCCACGCCCGCACGATGCGCTCCACGTGCGCCGCCGTCGCCGCCCGCCCCACGGCCAGGAGGCGCGCTTCCGTCTCCGGGGTGGCCACCCGCGTCAGGGCGCGGACCTTCGAGTAGGACAGCTCCCCCCGGGCCAGGGCCCCGGCGAGCTCCGGCAGGGCGCCCAGCGCCCGGGCCACCCGCACCCGCTCCCGCGCCGCCCCGGGGTCGAGCCCGGCCCGCCAGCTGAGCCACTCGGCGCAGGAGCGGCAGCCCTGTTGGGCCCAGCCGCCCCGGGCGTCAAACTCGCGGAGCAGGGTCAGCAGCCGCGCGGTGGCGGCGTCGAGGTGGGCCGCGAGCGCGGCGATCTCGTCGCCGAGCCGGTCGAGGTCCGCCGGGGCGGGGGATGGCGGGGGAGTCGTGGTCTGGTGCATGCGCGACCTCCTTGCGCGGACTCTACCATGCGAGTCTCGGGCGCCCGGGGAGGCCCCAGGACGGGAGATCGGGAGGGCGGGAATCGTTTTCGGGTCGGCGCGGGCCACGCACGGCGCACCGGACCGAGGCGCGCCGCTGGCCGGGCCTGGCAGTCGACACCGCGACCGCGGTCACACCCCCCATGCAAAATCCTGTCAAGCGAAAAATGCGGCCGGGGGCCCTGAGCGGACCGCGCCGGCCTCCTTCGGGCCTCCGGGGGCTGCAGCGAGTGGAGCGTCGGCCAGTCCAGCTCGTCGAACCCACACGATTTCCGGAGAGCCCGCTTTTTCCCCAGCCTTTCCCCACGGCGTTCGGGGCTTCGTGGTGCCCGCCAGGGACGCTCGCGCAACCCAACGCGGGAGGTGACCGGCACGAGATAGCGCACTCGACCGGCTGGGTCTGCGCCGGACGGTCCCCCTCTCGCGCGGCGTGACAGAGCCCCTCGGGTCTGGTACCCTGCCTGCATGTTTCGGGCGGCTGGCCGTAACCGGCCGTCGGGAAAGGACTGATTCATGGCATTGGCCAGGGGAGCCCTCGTCGTCGCCACGATGCCGGGAGCGCTCGAGGTGGTCGGCGGGGTGCCGCTCGCCGTCCGCGGGATCCTGGCGCTTCGGGCCGCGGGCGTCGCGGAGGTGACGGTCCTGGCCGGGGCCCACGTGTCGCGACTCCGCGCGGCGCTCGAGCGGCGGCGGGATGCCCGCGGCCTCCGCTGGCTCACGGGCCCGGGCGACACCGCCGGGCTGGTCGGCCTCGACCTCGTGCTCGTGATCGCGGGCGACGTCCTCGTCGATGCCGAGGGCGCGGCCCGCGCCCCGCGATGCCCCGGGAGCGCATTACCGCGGCTCCTCGCAGACCTCGACGCCGGCGTGGGGCTCGCCGAGGCGTTGCGGAGCGCGGGGGCGACCGAGCCGTCGCGCGGCGACGGCCTCTTCGTGCCCCTCGACGTGGCCCACCCGCGAGGGGCCCTCGAGCGCGGGCTCCTCGACCACCTGGCTCGCCGGACGGCGGGCACCGACAGCTTCTTCGCGACCCTGATCGACCGCCGGCTGGCGCGCCCCCTGACGCGGCTCCTTCTCGCCCGGCCCGTCACGCCGAGCCAGATCACGCTCGCGAGCGTCCTCGTCGGGCTCCTCGGGGCGGCGGGGCTCGCCACGGTGTCCTACCCGTTGCGCGTGGCCGGGCTCCTCGCGCTCGTCGGCTCGATCGTCCTCGACTGCGTGGACGGGGAGGTCGCGCGCGCCCGGTTCGAGGAAAGCCCGGCGGGCGCCCGCCTCGACGTGATCGGCGACTACGTCGTCCACACGGCGACGTTCGCCGGTCTCGGGATCGGGCTCACACGGGAGGGACTCCCCGCGGTGGGGGTCTGGGCGGTCGTCGGGCTCGTCCTCGGCGTGGCGACGGCCATGGCGACGATGCACGCGCTCTTCGTCCGCCCGGCGCTCCAGCGGGGCGGGGACCTCCACTGGAGCGGTGATGCGGAGAGCCTCCGCGGGGCGCCCGCCGCCGTCGTCGTCGAGAAAGTCGCGAGCCGCGACTACACCTACCTCCTCCTCGTCCTCGCGCTCTTGGGTCACCTCGAGTGGTTCCTCTATGCGGCGGCCGTCGGCTCGTGGGCTTTCGTCGCCGGGCTGCTCGTCTACCGGGGATACCGGCGCGTGGCGCCGCGCGGGTCGATGGTCTCGCCGTGAGCTGGGTCAGGGCGCGCTGGATCGAGCTGGCGTGCCTGGGCCTGGGGCTCGGGCTCCTCACGGGCATCGTCTGGCACGTGGGCGTCGAGACCCTGGTGCGGGATCTTGGGGTCCTGGGCTGGGGGCTTCTGCTGATCCTCACGGTGGAGAGCCTCGCGGTCACCTGCAACACGTCGGGCTGGCTGCTGGCCTTCCCGGCGGGCGAGCGGACGATCCGACCGGGGCGGCTGTTCGCCGTCCGTCTCGCCGGCGACGGCGTGAACTATCTGACGCCCTCGGGGTCGGTGGGCGGCGAGCTCCTCCGCATCCGCCTCCTCGGCGGCGGGATGCCGCTCGGCGTCCGTTGGGCGTCGGTGAGTGTCGCGAAGATCGGCCAGACGGTGGCCCAGGCGGTCTTCGTCCTCCTGGGGCTCGCGCTCGTGCTCCCCCGGCTGACCCACACCGCGCCGTGGGTCACGTGGGTCCTGGCCGGCAGCGTCGCGACGGGCGTGTCGGTCGCGTTCGCGTGGCTCTTGAGCCGGGGCATCTGGCGGACGTTCACGACCGTCGTGCGCGGGATCGGCCTCCGGCACTGGCTGCCGGGATCGTGGGCGGGGCCGGGCCAGGATCTCGACGCCGCTCTCGGCCGGCTCGGCGGGTGGCGCCTCACCGGGTCGCTCGCGTGCTTCCTCGGGGGCTGGACCGTGGGCGCGGCCGAGATCTACCTGATCCTGACGTGGCTCGGGGGGCCGGTGGACTGGCAGACGGCCCTGGCCGTGGAGACGGGCTCCGCCTTCATCGACGGGGTGCTCTTCTTCGTCCCCGCCAAGCTCGGGACGCAGGAGGGCGGGAAGGTCGTCCTCTTCGCTGCCCTCGGGCTCAACCCGGCGCGCGGGCTCACGGTCGGGGTGGTCCGTCGCATCCGCGAGCTCACCTACGCGGGGCTCGGGATGGTGGCGCTCGGGTGCCTCTCGGCTCGCCGGGGACCGGCGCTCCACGCCGCCGTCGCGCCCCCCGCGGAGTGGCGCCGGTGAACCCCGACACGGCCGCGCTGCGGACGCTGTTCCTGCACCCGCCGTCGTTCGAGGGGTTCGACGGCGGCGCGGGCTCGCGCTACCAGGCGCGTCGCGAGATCCGCTCGTTCTGGTACCCGACGTGGCTGGCCCAGCCGGCCGCTCTCGTGCCGGGGAGCCGGCTCGTGGACGCGCCGCCCGAGGGCCTCGGCGTCGCCGGGGTGGCGCCCCTGGCCCGGGAGTACGACCTGGCCGTGCTCCACACGAGCACGCCGTCGTTCGCGAACGACGCGCGCGTGGCCGAGCGCCTGAAGGCGGAGAACCCGCGGCTCCAGATCGGGCTGGTCGGCGCCCACGTCGGCGTCCTGCCGCGCGAGTCGCTGGCCGCGGCGCCGGCCGTGGACTGGGTCGCGGTCGGCGAGTTCGACTACGCGTGCGCCGAGGTCGCGGCGGGGACGCCGCTCCGTGAGGTGCCCGGGCTCGCCTACCGGGACAACGGCCGGATCCGCTTCACGCCCCCGCGCCCGCCGATCGAGGACATGGACGCGCTCCCGTTCGTGGTGGACGTCTACAAGCGCGACCTCACGATCGAGAACTACTTCATCGGGTACCTCCTCCACCCCTACGTCTCGCTCTATACCGGGCGGGGCTGCCGGTCGAAGTGCACCTTCTGCCTCTGGCCCCAGACGATCGGCGGGCACCGGTACCGCGTGCGCAGTCCCGAGAGCGTGGAGGCGGAGATGGCCCGGGCCAGGGCCTACTTCCCCCAGGCGAGGGAGTTCTTCTTCGACGACGACACCTTCACGGACGACCTCCCGCGGGCGGAGGCGATCGCGCGGCGGCTCGGGCGACTCGGGCTCACGTGGTCGTGCAACGCCAAGGCGAACGTCCCCCGAAAGACGCTCGAGGTCCTGCGGGACAACGGTCTCCGCCTCCTCCTGGTCGGGTACGAGTCCGGGAACCAGACGATCCTCAACAACATCAAGAAGGGCATGCGGCTCGACGTCGCCCGCGAGTTCACGAAGCACGCGAAGGCGCTCGGGATCACGATCCATGGGACGTTCATCCTCGGCCTCCCCGGCGAGACTCCGGAGACGATCCGGGAGACCATCCGCTTCGCCTGCGAGATCGAGCCGGACACGATCCAGGTCTCGCTCGCGGCGCCGTACCCCGGGACCGAGCTCCACCGCCAGGCGCAGAGCGCGGGGTGGCTCGCGGTCCGGAGCGGGGAGCTGGTGGACAGCCACGGGGTCCAGGTGGCGGCGCTGAGCTACCCCGGCCTCTCCCACACGACGATCTTCGGCTCCGTCGAGGAGTTCTACCGCCGCTTCTACCTCCGGCCGCGGAAGATCGTCGCGATGGTGGGCGGCATGCTCCGCGACCCCGCGGTCATGCGGCGGCGCCTGCGGGAGACCGTCGAGTTCTACCGGTTCATGCGGAAGCGGAAGGCGCCGGCCGGGCCGACGGAGCCGCTCCCGGGCGCCGGCGTCACGGCCTGAGCCCCGCGGGGCGCCGGTGCCCGCAGTCCCGCCCGGCGGGACGTCTTTCGTGCCATATCGCCTGGTCGTCGCCGACCTCGACGGGACCGTGCGCTCGCGTACCCTGGGGATCACCGAGGGCGTGCGGCGCGCGGTCGCCGAGGCCCGAGCGCACGGCGTTCGCGTCTGCGTGGCCACCGGGCGGATGTGGCCGTCCGCCGAACGCTGGGTCCGGGCGCTCGGCGCGGACCCGCCGGTCATCCTCTACAACGGCGGGCGCGTCTTCGACTTCGCGACACGCCGGATCCTGCTCGACCGCCGATTGCCGGGGGAGGCGGCCCGGCGCGCGCTGGCACTGCTCCGGCAGGACCCGGCGGTCCAGATCCACCTCTTCCTGAACGACCGGGTCTACGTGGAGCGCGCCCACCCGCTCACGGAGAGGTACGCGGCGGACGACGGGCTGAGCTACCAGATCGTCCCGGCCTTCGACGCGCTCTTGCGGGAGGACCCCCACAAGATGCTCGTCATCGGCGCGCCCGAGCGCGTGCAGGCCCTCGGCCGCGCGGTCCGCGAGGCCGCCGTCCCCGTCCACGCCGTCCAGTCCGAGCCGACGTATCTCGAGATCCTGCCCCACGGCACCACGAAGGGCACCGCGCTCCTCGCCATGCTGGACGCCCTCGGGATCCCGCCCGCCGAGGTGATCGCGGTCGGCGACGGCTGGAACGACGTGGAGATGCTGGAGGCCGCGGGCCTCGGCGTGGCGATGGGGCACGCGCCCGAGGGCGTGCGGGCCCGCGCCGACCACGTCTGCGGGACGAGCGAGGAGGAGGGCTTCCGGGAGGTCATCGAGCGCTTCGTGCTGGGGTCCGCTTGATTACCCCCGCCGGGTGTCATAGAGTGTGGGGCGCCCGAATGTCGAGTCGTGGCCACTCCCGCTGACTTCAAGGAGGACCCCATGAGGACGCATTTCTCCGCGTGGACGATGGTCGGGCTCCTGGTGGTGATGCTGCTCGCCTGGGCGGGGCCAGGCGCCGGCCAGCAGGTCACCCTGAACGTGGTGACGGCCGGGGACACCAACATGCACGACCTCCAGCGGACCATCTTCGGGCCGGAGTTCGAGAAACGGAACCCGGGCGTCAAGGTGAACGCCGTGGGGAGCGGCCCGGGCGAGCCAGGAAGCCGCGTGATCGTGAACAAGCTCAAGAGCCAGAAGGACGCGAACGTCGCGAAGTGGGACGTGGACGTGGCCATCGTCCACCAGATCGTGATGCCCGAGCTGGTCCAGCAGGGCCTCGTGGCCAGGTACGGCCCGGAGATCGGGACCTTCAAGCTCATGACGGCGGCGGACGGCAAGAACGCCCTCGGCTTCAACGTCGAGGGGTACGTGATGCCGATGTTCCACAGCCAGGTCGTCATCGCGTACAACCCCGAGATGGTCAAGAGCCCGCCCGGCACCTTCGAGGAGCTGGTGGCGTGGATCAAGGCCAACCCGAAGAAGTTCGGCTACAACGGGATCAAGGGCGGGATGAGCGGCGTCGCCTTCACGACGGGCTGGGTCTACTGGAAGACCGGCCAGTACGACCGGTACGCGAAGGGCCCGTACGACAAGGCCGCGCAGGCCGGCTGGGCCGCCGCGATCAAGGAGCTCAAGAGCTTGCCGGTCACGCTGACGACCGGGAACAACGACACCCTGGACCGCCTCAACCGGGGCGAGATCGCGATGGGCCCGGTGTGGGTGGACATGCTCATCGACCTGAAGAACCAGGGCCGGATGGACCCCAAGATCCGGATGAAGCTGATCTCCCCGGGCTTCCCCGGCCAGCCGATGTACCTGATCGTGCCCTCCAAGGCGGCCAACTACGACGTCGCCAAGAAGTACGTCGAGTTCATCACCTCCCCGGAGATCCAGGCGAAGGTGATCGTGGAGCGGAACGGCTGGTACCCGGGGATCGACGGGCAGCACGTCCTGCCGCACGTCTCGGAGAAGGCCAAGGCGCTGCTATTCCAGGACGTGCCGCCGGACGCCCTCGGGAAGCACGGACTGTCGTTCCCGCTGAGCCCGTACTTCAAGGACCTGTTGACGGCCTACGAGGAAAACTGAGCGCCGCCGACCCCCCTCCCTCTCCCTGACAGGGAGAGGGTCGGGGTGAGGGTCCGGACGTCCCCCTCACCCTGGCCCTCTCCCCCTCGGGGGAGAGGGAATTCTTGATGCGACCGTCCCTCCGGCTCGCCAGCCTGGCGATCGCGGCGCCGCCCCTCGGCATCGTCGTGTGGCTGTTCTTCATCCCGTTCCTCTCCTCGGCGCACCTCTCGTTCCTCCGCGAGGGTCAGTGGTCCCTCCGCAACTACTACCTCGTCTGGCGGCTCTACAAGTTCGACGTCCTCTACACCCTCGGGATCTCGCTCGTCAGCCTGGTCCTCGTCATCGGCATCGCCGTGCTGCTCTGCGGGTTTCTCCGGATCGTGGGGCACCGACCGGTGGAGTTCCTCTTCAAGATCCCGCTCTTCGTGCCGTTCGTCGTCGTCGGGCACGGGATGCGCGTGCTCCTGGCCCCGCGGGGCACCCTGAACTCCGCGCTCGCCCAGGTCGGGCTGATCAACCTGGCCGATCCCCCCTCCATCGCCTTCACCTGGGCCGGGATCGTGGTCTCCCTCGTCTGGAAGAACCTCGCCCTCGCGGTCCTGCTGGTACTCGGGGCCTACCGCGCCGTGGACGAGGCGTACCTGGAGGCGGCGCGGAACGTCGGCGCCTCCACCTTCCGCCAGATCAAGGACATCCTCCTCCCCATGGCCGCCCCCTCCGTCGTCGTCGCCTCGGCCTTCATGTTCACGTCCATGCTGGCGTCGTTCTCGATCCCCCTGATGATCGGCAGCGGGGAGGCGCCGCAGATGCTCATGGTGGACGTCTACTACCGGATCAACTACCAGGACGACCTGGGGACGGCCAACGCCCTCGGCATGGTTTCGTACCTCCTGGCGATGGGGGTGGCCGGCTACTACCTCCGGACGATCACGGGGAAGGACTCCTGATGAGAGGCCCGGCCCGATCCCCGTCGCATCTCGGCGTCCTCGGCCCTCGGAGCGCCTCAACGTATGCGGCATACGCCTCGGCGCCCCTCGGGCCTGCGTCCTTGATCTGCTCGGGTCTCGGCCCGGTTCCGATGCCGTTGCTGCCAGGCGAGTTTCTACGGAGGGTACGCGGGTGAGGGTGGAGCCGGTCGCCACGCGCGACCTCCGGCGCGCGAGCCTCCGGCTGTGCGGGGGCGTGGTGGTCGCGTTCATCATCTTCGCCCCGCTCTCGAGCCTGGTCATCTGGTCGTTCACCCACAAGTGGTTCTGGCCGCACCCCTTCCCGCAGGAGATGGGGTTCTTCTACTGGCGGAAGGTGCTGGAGGGCGACCTCTTCCGGGCGCTCCACTCGGGCTTCCTCATAGCGGTGATCGTCACCGCCCTGACGCTGGTCCTGACGGTGCCGCTGGCGTACCTCCTCGCGCGCTACCCGGTCCCGCTCAAGGCGGTCATCCTGATGGTCTTCCTCCTGCCGCACGCCTTCCCGCAGCTTCCCGTCTTCGTGAACGCGACAACGCTGCTGTACCGGGTGAACCTCGCCGCCACCGTGAGCGGCGTCGTCCTGATCCACCTGGTCGGGGCGCTGGTCTACGCGGTGTGGACGATGACCGCCGTGTTCAAGTCGATCCCGGAGAGCCTGGAGGAGGCCGCGATGAACCTGGGCGCCTCACGGGTGCGGACCTTCTTCACCGTGGCGCTCCCCCTCGCGACGCCCGGGATCATCGCCAGCACCCTGCTGGTCTTCCTCTACTCCCTGGACGAGTTCACGGGCACGCTGCTGGTCGGGAGCCCGTTCGTGCTGACGCTGCCCGTGTACATGTACCGCACGTCGGTCGGCTACGAGCTGCAGGTCGCCTCGATCGCGGCGCTGATCCTCATGCTGCCGGGGATCCTGCTGCTGGTGGCCCTCGAGCGCTTCATGAAGGCCGAGTACCTCTCCATGTTCGGCCGTCTCTGATCCATGGACGTCCGGGTCGAGGAGCTGACCAAGCGGTACGGGCGCGTCGCGGCGCTCGACCGGGTCGGTATCGCCTTTCCGAGCGGCGGGCTCACCGCCATCCTCGGGCCCAGCGGGTGCGGGAAGACGACTTTGCTCCGGAGCGTCGCCGGGTTCGTCGCGGTGGACGGGGGCCGCATCCTCTTCGGCGGGGACGACGTCACCCGGCTCTCGCCGCAGGCCCGGGGGACCGCGATGGTCTTCCAGAGCTACGCCCTCTGGCCCCACATGACCGTCTTCGACAACGTGGCGTACGGGCTCCGCCTCCGGCGGACCCCGGAGCCCGAGGTGCGCGCGCGGGTGGAGAAGGTCCTGAATCTGGTGGAGATCGGGCACATCGAGGGCGTCATGCGGCGGAAGCCGGCCGAGCTGTCGGGCGGCCAGCAGCAGCGGGTCGCCGTCGCGCGCGCCCTCGTGGTGGAGCCGCGGGTGCTGCTCCTGGACGAGCCGCTGTCGAACCTGGACGCCAAGGTGCGCCAGCGCCTCCGGGTGGAGGTGCGGCGCCTCCAGAAGGCGGTCGGGATCACCGCGATCTACGTGACCCACGACCAGGAGGAGGCGCTCGCCATCGCCGACACCGTGGTCCTCATGAACGCCGGCTGCGTCGTGCAGGTGGGGACGCCGCAGGCGATCTACCACCGCCCCGAGAGCGCGTTCGCGGCGGAGTTCCTCGGGGTCTCGAACCAGCTCCGGGCGACGGCGGCGGCGGGGATCCTGGCCATCGGCGAACAGCGGCTGCCCTATCCTGGGGCGGTCCGGGGTTCTGCGACGGTCGTGTTCAAGGCGACCGACGCCGTGCTCGCCCCCGGGAACGCGTCACCGGGTTCCGGGGAGGCCGTCCTCCGCGGTACCCTGGAGGAGCGGCTGTTTCTCGGTGCGATCTACCGGCACTACGTGCGCGTCGAGGGGGAGGCGGTGATGGTCGACGCTTCGGAGGCCCTCGAGCCGGGCCCGATCACCGTTCGCGTCCCGACCGCCAAGCTGCAGGTCTACGCCGCATGACACACGCTGGACAGAGGAGGCTCCGCATGGGACAGGCACTCGCGCTCCTGATCGTCGCTGCCGTCAGCCTGCTCGGGATCGCCGGCTCCGCGTCGGCCCAGCAGAAGGTGACGGTCCTCTGTAGCCCGAACCCCGCGTGGTGCGATGCCATCAAGGCCGAGTTCCCGAAGGGGACCGGGACCCAGCTCGACTTCATCCGCCTGTCGTCGGGCGAGGCCCTGGCACGGCTCCGGGCGGAGAAGGGGAGGCCCTCGTTCGACGTCTGGTTCGGGGGTACGGGGGATCCTCACGTCGTCGCGTTCGAAGAGGGGCTGACGGAGTTCTACAAACCCAAAGCGTGGGACGACCTCCGTGCCCAGCTCCGCGAGGCCGTCGGCGGCAAGTACATCCCGCTCTATGCCGGGGTGCTCGGGTGGGCGATCAACGACAAGCTCTTCAAGGAGAAGGGGCTGGCGCTCCCGAAGAGGTGGACCGATCTGGCGGATGCGAAGTACAAGGGCCTGCTCGCCATGCCGAACCCGAACACGTCGGGCACCGGGTACACGACGCTGGCGACCGTGCTGCAGGTCTACGGCGACGACAGGGGCTGGGCGCTGGTGAAGCAGATCCACAAGAACATGGCGCAATACACGCGGAGCGGTGCCGATCCCGGGCTGCTCGCGGGCCGCGGTGAAGTCGCGCTCGGCATCACGTTCATGCACGACGCCGTGGACCAGGTCATCAAGGGGTTCCCGATCACGTACGGCGGCGCGGAGGACGGGATGGGCTACGAGATCGGCGGGCTGTCGCTCGTCAAGGCGAGCCCGAACCGCGACGCGGCGACGCGGTTCATCGACTGGGCGCTGGCACCGGAGGCGCAGCGGCTGGCCGCGGAGCGCGGGCAGTCCTACCAGGTCCCCTCGAACGCGAAGACGCCGGTGCCCAAGCAGGCCCCGCGGTTCGAGGACTACAAGGTGATCAACTACGACTTCGCCAAGTACGGGTCCAAAGCGGTGCGCGACGGGGTCGTGAAGAAGTGGACGACGGAAGTCTTCCCGCAGCCCAAGTAGGCGTGCGCGCCCCCCGCTCCCTCGTCGGGGGAGCGGGGGGCGGGCGTCGACGATGAGCTCCGCCACGCTCCAGCGGGTCGAGTGGGCCGTCGGCGCGTGGGGCGCCCTGGCGGCGGGGGCCGCGCTCTTGGGGCCGTGGAGCCGGCCGGGGCGGGAGATCCTCGTGTGGCCCTGGGAGGCGGCCGGCTGGCGGCTCGTGGCGGCGCCCGGCGGTGCCCGATCCCTCGCCATCGTCGCCCTTGCGGGAGCCGCCGCCGTCATCGTCGCCGCCCTCCGGTGGCCGGCGCGGCGCGCCGGTTTCGCCTGGGTCGGCCTCGGCGTGGCCGGGAGCGTCGTGGCCCTGTGGGTGCTCATCGCCCGCGGGCACCCGTTCGGCCTGGGCGCGGTGCTGGCGATTCTCGCCTGCCTCGCCGTGCTCGGGGTCGGGCTCTCCCGGGCCGGCGTGCTCCAGACGGACGCCTTCCTCGCCACCGCGATCCTCTGGCTCGCAGCGTTCGTCTGCGCCTTCATCCTCTATCCGCTCGCGACCGTGCTCCAGGCGGCCGTTGTGGTCGAGGGGCGGCTCACGCTCGACCCCTTCCGTCAGACCTTCGCCTCGCCCGGCTTCCTCCTGATCGACAATCCCGCGACCCCCGAGCGCGAGTGGCGGTTGGTGGCCTGGCGAACGCTCGCCGCTCTCGTCGCGGCGGCCGCCGTCTTCGGGAGCGGCCTCGGGGCACGCGTCGGCTGGGCCGGGAGCTGGCCGGCGCGCCTCGGATGGACCGCCGGCGTGACCGTCCTCGCGTTCGTCCTCAACGTGCTGGGCGTCGGGATCGGCGCCCTCCGGAACAGCGTGCTCCTGGCGCTCGTCGTCGGCACGCTGTCGACCGCGTTCGGATTCGCGTTCGCCCTCCTCGGGGAGAGGAGCCGGCTGCCGGTCCGCCGGTGGGCGCGGCCGCTCACGCTGCTCCCGATCATCACGCCGCCGTTCATCCTCGGCCTGGCGATGATCTACCTCTTCGGGCGCCGTGGCTTCGTGACCTACGACCTGCTGGGGCTCTCGGTGAACATCGTGTTCGGCCCGGTCGGCGTCGCCGCCGCCCAGATTCTGGCCTTCACCCCGATCGCCTACCTCGTGCTGACCGGCGTGGTTCGCGCGCTCAACGTCACGCTCGAAGAGGCGGCCGAGGTCCTGGGGGCCTCGCGGTGGCACGTCCTGCGCACGGTCATCTGGCCCCTGGCGCGGCCCGGGATCGCGAACGCCTGGCTCCTCGTCGTCATCGAGAGCCTGGCCGACTTCGGCAACCCGCTCATCTTGGGGGGCGGCGTCCCGTTCCTCGCGACCGAGGTCTTCTACGCCGTGATCGGCCGGTTCAACGCGCACGAGGCCGCCGTCTACGGGGTGGTCCTCCTCGCGATGACGTTCTCGGTGTTCCTGGCGCAGCGGTACTGGGTCGGGCGGCGCTCCTACGTGACGGTGACGGGGAAGCCGACGGCCGCCTCGCAGCGGCCGCTGCCGGCCGCGTTCGACTACGCCGCGGCGGGCGTCTTCTGCCTCTGGGCGGCGGTGATCCTCGCCCTCTACGGCTCGATCCTCGTCGGGAGCCTCGTGAAGCTCTGGGGGTTCGACAACACGGTCACGTTGCAGAACTACCGCGACCTCTCGCCGACCGGCTGGCAGGTCTTCCGCGGCACCGTCCTGCTCGCCGCGATCGCCGCCGTCCCTTCCGCGGCGCTCGGCTTCCTGATCGGGTACCTGGTCACGCGCGTGCGGTTCCCCGGGCGCGATGCCCTCGAGTTCGCCTCCATGCTCTCCTTCGCCGTGCCGGGGACGGTGATGGGGATCGGGTACATCCTCGCCTTCAACGAGGGGCCGCTGTTTCTGACGGGGACGGAGACGATCCTGATCCTCGCGTTCGTCTTTCGGAACATGCCGGTGGGGATCCGGAGCGGGATCGCCGCCGTGCACCAGATCGACGTGGCCCTCGAGGAGGCCTCGATCACGCTGCGCGCCGGCGCCTGGACGACGCTCCGTCGGGTCGTCGTACCGCTGGCGCGCCTGGCGCTCCTCTCGGGTCTCGTCTTCGCCTTCGTCCGCGCCATGACGGCGGTGAGCCAGGTCATCTTCCTCGTGAGCCCGGCCCACAACCTCGTCACCGCGCTGATCCTCTCCTGGGTCGAGTACGGGACGATCGGCCGCGGCGCCGCGCTGTCGGCGGTGCTAGTCGTCACGCTGGTCCTGGTGATCGCGGCGCTCTACCTGTTCACGGCTCGGCTGGAGCCGGAGCAGGAGGTCGGGGCAGCGTGAGCGAGGCGGCCATCGGCACGAGCCACGCGGGGGTGCCGGTCCGCCTGGAGCGCGTCGCCAAGCGCTTCGGGGGGATCGCGGCGCTCGAGGAGGTGACCCTCACCGTCCCGCCGGGCTCGCTCGTCACCCTGCTCGGGCCGTCGGGGTGCGGGAAGACGACGACCCTCCGCATCGTCGCCGGCCTCGAGCAGCCGACCAGCGGCCGGATCTGGATCGGCGAGCGCGAGGTCACGGGGCTCCCGCCGAGCGGTCGCAACGTGACGATGATGTTCCAGTCGTACGCGCTGTTTCCCCACCTCTCCGTCTTCGAGAACGTGGCGTACGGGCTCCGCGTCTCGCGGCGCCCCGCGGCCGAGATCCGGCGGCGCGTCGAGGGGGCGCTCGCGCTCGTCGGGCTCCCGGGCTTCGAGGGGCGGCAGCCGGGGCAGCTCTCGGGCGGCCAGCAGCAGCGTGTGGCGCTGGCGCGCGCCATCGTCATGGAGCCCGAGGTGATCCTCTTCGACGAGCCGCTCTCGAACCTCGACGCGAAGCTCCGGAAGCGCGTCCGCGGGGAGCTCCGCCACCTCCAGCGCCGGCTCGGGATCACGAGCCTGTACGTCACCCACGACCAGGCGGAGGCCCTCGCGATGTCCGATACCGTCGTGGTCATGAACCAGGGGCGCGTCGAGCAGGTGGGGCCGCCCGTCGAGCTCTACCGGCGGCCCGCGACCCGGTTCGTGGCGGACTTCGTCGGCGAGGCGAACCTCCTGCCCGCGGTCTACGAGACCGGGCGTGTGCGACTCGGCGGGTACGCCTTCGCGTTCAGCCAGGAAGGCGTCGCCACGGGGGCGGTGACGCTGATGGCGCGGCCGGAGGCGGTCCGGCTCGAGCGGGACGGGAGCGGGCTCCGGGGCCGCGTCGCGACCGCGTTCTACGTCGGCGCGGGCGCCGAGTACGGCATCGAGACGGACGCGGGCCTCGTCACGATCGTGCAGCCGGACCCGAAGGGGGACCTCCTGCCCGAAGGGAGCCCGGTCGGCCTCGTCTTCCTCGATCACGGCCTCTACCTCCTGCCCGCAGAGGCGACGGGCGCGTGAGGCTCCGGGATCGCCCGGCGATCGTGACCGGCGGGGCGAGCGGCCTGGGGCGCGGGATCGCGCTGGCCCTCGCGGCCGAGGGGGCACGGGTCGCGATCCTCGACCTGAACGAGGCCGGGGCGCGGGAGGCGGCTGACGCGATCCGGCGCGCGGGCGGGGAGGGGTGCGCGATCCGGACGGACGTGACCGCACGGGCCGAGGTCGAGGCGGCCGTCGCCGAGGTCCTCCGCCGTTACGGCGCCGTCCACATCCTCGTCAACAACGCCGGCTGGGACCGCCCGATGCCGTTCCTCGAGACGGACGAGGCCTTCTGGGACCGGATCCTCGCGCTGAACCTCAAGGCCTACTTCCACCTGGCCCAGGTCGTGCTCCCCCACATGATCCGCCAGGGGTTGGGCAAGGTCATCGCGATCGCGTCCGACGCCGGCCGCGTGGGCTCGACCGGGGAGGCCGTGTACTCGGCGGCGAAAGGCGGCGTCATCGCGTTCACGAAGACGCTCGCCCGGGAGATGGCCCGCCACCGGATCAACGTGAACTGCGTATGCCCGGGCCCGTCGGACACGCCGCTCTTCCAGACCGAGGTCGCGGCCGGGAAGCCGGGGCTCGCGGAGGCCTTGAAGAAGGCGATTCCGTGGGGTCGGCTCGGGACCCCCGAGGACGTCGCCGGAGCCGTCGTCTTCCTCGCCTCCGACGAGGCCGCGTACATCACGGGCCAGACGCTGTCCGTCTCCGGCGGCCTCACGATGATCTGAAGTTCATCGGGAGGGGGCCTCGACGGCCCCCTCCCGGGCCTCCCCCAGAGGTTGCCGCGGCAAAGCCGCGGCTCGGAGCGGAACGCCACGGCCGCGAGGCGGATGACGGGAGCGTGGCGAGAAGCCCAGGCGGGGAGAGTCGGGTTTCGGCCCCGCCCGCCATTTCTCACGGACTCTGAGCCGTGGTGCTGCATCTGAGGTTGATTCGGAGCCGCCGGCCGGCTATACTCGTGTTGCTTGTATTACAAGTAAGAGGAGGTGCCGGTGTATGCCCACCTCAGTCTCCGTGCGCCTGCCGGACGCGACTGCCAGGGCGCTTGAGGAACTGGCGCGCACGACCGAGCGGTCGAAGACGTATCTCATCGTCAAGGCGTTGGAGGCCTATTTGGCTGAGGCTGCGGACTACCAGGTAGCCCTGGACCGGCTGAAGGACAAGGACGACCCCGTGATCTCGGCGGCGGAGCTGCGGAAGCGACTTGGCCGCGAGGATTGAGTACAAGGCCTCCGTCGCGAAGGACCTTCGAAGGCTCGGCAGAGCCACTGCGTTGCGCGTTCTCCAGGGGGTGGAGAACGCGCTTGCCGCCGAGGGCCATCAAGGGCAGGCCCTTGCGGGAGAGTTCGCGGGGTTGTACCGCCTTCGCGTTGGGGACTATCGGGTCATCTACGTGCGGACGGACGAGGGATATCTCGTCCTTCGCATCGGCCACCGGCGCGACGTCTACCGGAAGGGGCGACCTGGACTCGACTGACCTGCGGCGTAGGAGCGCAACCTCTTGGTGCTCCTGACCGGGGTGGCGCGGCACTCGCTCGGTGAGGCGTTCGTCCGGCACTGCCGGCCGGCTCGATCGCGCCTCACCATCTTCGGGCTGGACCGCGCCCCCGACCCTGGCGGAGATGTAGTGACCCGGGGCGGGACGAGGCGCCCGGCGGCGGATCAGAGGCCGGCGGCGGCGACGGCGCGCGAGAGGTTGGCGAAGCCGAGCCTCGCGTAGGTCAGGGGGTGGGCGACGGCCGGGTCCTGCTCGGCCTCGACCACGAGCCACCCCGAGTACCCGACCTCCCTGAGGGCCCGCGTCAGCGACCCGTAGTCCACGCAGCCGTCCCCCGGCACGGTGAAGACGCCGGCGACGACGGCGTCGAGGAAGCTCCGGTCGCGCCGCCGCGCCTCGGCCAAGACGGCCGGCCGCACGTCCTTGCAGTGGACGTGGACCAGGCGGCGGCCGTGGCGTCGGGCGAGGCCGAGCACGTCCCCGCCCGCATGCGTCAGGTGGCCCGTGTCGAGGAGGAGCCCGACCCCCTCCCCCGTGACCGCCATCAGCCGGTCGATCTCCGCCTCGGTCTCGATCACCGTGCCCATGTGGTGGTGGTAGGCCATCCGCAGCCCGCGTCCCTGGAGGTGCTCGGCTACCTCGGTCAGGGCCTCTCCGAAGCGCTCCCACTCGCCCTCGGCGAGGCGCGGGCGTCGGGAGAGCGGCGTGTCCCGTCGGCCGTGGACGGCGCCCGACACCTCGGCGAACACCATCACGCGGCAGCCCATCTCGACGAGGAGCGCGAAGTGGTCTTCGACGGCCCGGAGCTCTTCCTTCACGGCCCGGGTCCGGAGCTCGGCGCCGTACCAGCCGGAGACCAGGACGAGGCCGTGACGGGCCAGGATCGGACGGAGCTCGGCGGCGCGCCGGGGGAACTTCCGGCCGAGCTCGATCCCGCCGTAGCCGGCTTCCCGCGCCTCGGCGAGGCAGACCTCGAGCGACGTCTCGTCGCCGAGCTCCGGCAGGTCGTCGTTCGTCCAGCCGATCGGATTGACCCCGAGGCGGACGGCCACCGGCTCAGCCCCGGAAGCGCTGCCGCCGTCGCGCCGCGACGTAACCATCGGAGGGGGGCATCGCCCCCCTCCGAAGCCTCCCCCCAGAGTCGCGCGGGCGAAGCCCGCGCTCGGAGCGCTTCGGCCAGGAGCGCGCGGACGGGCGAAAGGGTTGCGGCGTGGACTCAGGTCGAACGGGCCGCGGTGCCGTCGCCATCAGCCTCAGCCCCGGAAGCGCTGCCGCCGTCGGGCGGCGACGTAGCGCTCGTGGGCGCTCCGCACCTCGGCGCGCGGCGAGACCTCCGGTACCGGGACGTCCCACCAGGCGCCGCCCGCCACGGTCGTGGCCGTCGGGTCGGTCTCGATGACGACCACCGCGGTGCGGTCGGCCGCCTTGGCGCGGACGAGCGCCCCCTCGAGGTCGGCGATCGACTTGACCTGCTCGGCCAGGGCGCCGAGGCTCCGCGCGTGGGCCGCGAAGTCGATGACCGGCGGGGGGCCACCCTCCCCGAGGAGGTTGTTGAACGGCGCCCCACCACACGCCTGCTGGAGGCGGTTGATGCAGCCGAAGCCGTGGTTGTCGAGGACGACGATCACGAGCTTCTTTCCCATCGCCACCGAAGTCGCGATCTCGGAGTTGAGCATGAGGTAGCTGCCGTCCCCGGCCATGACGAAGACCTCGCGGTCCGGGAGCGCCAGCTTCACCCCGAGGCCCCCCGCGATTTCGTAGCCCATGCAGGAGTAGCCGTACTCGAGGTGGTAGCCCCGCGGGTCCGTCGTCCGCCAGAGCTTGTGGAGCTCGCCGGGCAAGCCCCCGGCCGCGCAGACGACGACGTCGCGCGGGCCGGCCGCGCGGTTCACGGCGCCGATGACCTGGCCTTCGGTGGGCGGGATCGCGTGGCCGGGCGCCGTCGCCGCGTCCACCGCCCGGGTCCATTCGGCCATGAGCCCGCGCGCCTTCGCTCCCCACGCCTCGGGCGTGCGCCAGGTGCCGAGCGCCGCGGAGAGGTCGGCGAGCCCGCGGCGGGCGTCGGCGACCAGCGGGAGCCCGCCGTGCTTACCGGCGTCATGCGGGCCGACGTTCAGCCCGATCAGCGTGAGGTCGGGGCGCTGGAAGAGCGCGCGCGAGCCGGTCGTGAAGTCGCCGAGCCGCGTCCCCACGGCGAGGACGACGTCGGCCTCGGCGGCGAGCGCGTTGGCCGCGCTGGAGCCGGTGACCCCGATCGACCCGACGTTGGAGGGATGGTTCCAGGGCAGCGCGCCCTTGCCGGCCTGCGTCTCGGCGACGGGGAGGGCGTGGCGCTCGGCGAAGTCGCGGAGCGCCTCCCACGCGAGCGAGTAGTGGACGCCACCGCCCACGACGACGAGCGGCTTCTGGGCCCGCCCGAGCCGCTCGGCCGCCGCCTGGAGTTGGGCCGGGTCGGGCCCGGGGCGCCGGAGCCGGTGGACCCGCGGCCGGAAGAAGGTCTCGGGGTAGTCCCACGCCTCGGCCTGGACGTCCTGCGGCAGCGCGAGCGCCACGGGCCCGCAGCGGACCGGGTCCATGAGGACGTCCACCGCGGCCGGGAGCGACGCGAGGAGCTGCTCCGGTCGGGTGATCCGGTCCCAGTAGCGGGAGACCGGCCGGAAGCAGTCGTTCGCCGTGATCGTCGGGTCGCCGGAGTCCTCGATCTGCTGGAGGACCGGGTCCGGACCCCGGGTGGCGAAGACGTCGCCAGGCAGGAGCAGGACCGGCAGGCGGTTGACGTGCGCGACCGCCGCCGCCGTGACCATGTTCGTCGCGCCGGGGCCGATCGAGGTCGTGCACGCCATGACGCGGCGGCGGCCCGATGCCTTCGCGAACGCGATGGCGGCATGGGCCATGGCCTGCTCGTTGTGGGCCCGCAGGGTCGGGAGCTCGGCGCGCGCCTGGTAGAGGGCCTCCCCGAGCCCGGCGACGTTCCCGTGGCCGAAGATCGCCCACACGCCCGCGAAGAGCGGCACTTCGACGCCGTCCACCTCGCTCCGCTGGGCGCAAAGGTACCTGACGAGGGCCTGGGCCGTGGTGCGCCGGACCGTTGCCATCTCGGACCTCCCCCGGGTGGGTGCGCGACCGCGCGTGTGCGGATACTATAGTGCGCGATGTCGCGAAGCTCAATGCGCTGCACAGTCTGGTGTGCAGCGCCAACCCGTGCCTGCACGCCGAGGTGCTGGGCGCGCTCCGGGGCCTCGAGCCCCCGAAAGGACTCGCTCGATGAAGCTCGGGTGCATCTGCGGCTGCTTCAACCGGCTGTTCGACGCGGGCCAGATGGATCAGTTCCGGTTCCTCCGGCACTGCGCCCGCGACTTGAAGGTGAAGGGGGCGGAGCTCCAGGACATCCACTTCCGGGAGACCCGGCCCGCCTACCTCCAGCGCCTCCGGCGGACGGCGCAGGATCTCAACCTCGCGCTGATCGGCATCGGCGTCCACAACGACTTCGGCCGCGCCGAGAGCACCTGGCGGCAGAGCGAGATGGTGAAGGTCAAGCAGTGGATCGAGGTCGCCGCCGACGTCGGCGCGCCGCAGGTGCGCGTCTTCGCCGGCCATCCCGAGGGCTCCCCCGGCGAGCGCTGGCCGGCGATGATCGCCGCGCTCCGGGAGTCCGCCGCGTACGCCGCCGAGACCGGGGTCGCGCTGGTCCTCGAGAACGAGGCGGGGTTCACGCCGTCCTCGGCCGAACACCTCCGCATCGTCGAGGAGGTCGGCTCGCCCGCACTGCGGCCGTTGCTCGACACCGGAAACTACCCCGACGGCTGGCGCTCGGTCGAGCGGACCGCCCCCCACGCCGTCCACGTCCACGCGAAGTTCTGGCAGGTGGCGCCCGACGGGTCGGAGCCGACGATGGACTACCCGAGGCTCCTGGCATCGCTGCGAGCGCGGGGGTACGACCGCTGGGTCACGTTCGAGTACGAGGCGGCCGAGGCCGAGGCCACGGGGATCCCCCGGGCCCTCACGTACCTCCGCCGGCTCGTCGAGGCCGCCTGACGTGCCACCGAGCGCGTCGGGCGAGCCGCCGGACTTCGTCGCCGTCGGTCACCTCACCGTGGACGAGCTGGCGGGGGGCCTCCGCCCGGGGGGCTCGGTTCTCTACGCCGGGCTCCTGGCCCACCGCCAGGGGTTGCGGGTCGGCCTCCTGACGAGCCACGGGCCCGACTTCCCCCTGGAAGTGCTTCCCCCCGGGATCGAGGTCGTCGCGCTGCCCGCGGAGGCGACGACGCGCTTCGCCCTCGACTACACGCCACGCGGGCGGCGGCTCACGCTGCGGGCGCGCGCGACGCCGCTCGGGCCGGCCGCCCTGCCGCCCCACTTCGCCGAGGCGGGGCTCGCGTATCTCGCGCCCGTCGCCGACGAGGTCTCGCCGCAGCTCGCGGGGGCCTTCCCCGACGCCGCCGTCGGGGCCGGCGCCCAGGGCTGGTGCCGCGTGTGGGACCGGGTGGGGACGGTGACCATGCGGCCCTGGCCGGACCCCGAGCCCGTCCTCCGGCGGATCCAAGCCCTGTTCCTGTCGAGCGACGACGTCGCCGGGTGGGCGGGCGAGGCGCTCGAGCTCTACCAGCACGTGCCCCTCGGCGCGCTCACGTTCGCCGAGAAGGGCGCGATGCTCTTCGTCAACGGCGAGCGCCACCGGGTCGCGCCGGCCCCGGCGGTCGAGGTGGAGCCGACGGGGGCGGGCGACGTCTTCGCGGCGGCCTTCCTGATCCGCTACAACGCGACCGGCGACCCCTGGGACGCGGCCGCCTTCGCGGCCGTGGCGGGCGCGCTCACGGTGGAGGGCGAGGGGATCGCGGGGGTTCCGACGCGCGAGCGGCTGCTCGAGCGCTGGCGCGCGCTGACCAGGTCTCCCTCTCCCTTCTAGGGAGAGGGTCGGGGTGAGAGTCGGGTTCGCGCGCCCCGGAGCATCTCGATTAGGGCGGCGCGGCACTCCTCCGCGCTCCGCACTTCGCGCGGGAAGGGGAGGCGGGCGCTCGAGAGACGCGGCCCGCTCCGGAGGCGGAGCTTGAAGCCGAGGCGGTCCACCGCGACCATCGTCGCGGCGTCCGCCTCGACGTGGGCCAGGGCGCGTGCGAGCGTCACGAGCGCGTCGGCGTGGTCGCGGTTCACGTGCTCGAGGATGCCGGCGGCCGCATCGGCCAGGGGATCCGGGCGCGCCGCGGCGTACGCCGCCGACTCCACCCAGTCCATCCGGGCGAAGCCCCCGACGTAGTAGATGTCCCGCAGGTCCATCCGGTAGAACGCGAAGTCGCTGAACTCCACCCAGTAGGCCGCCTGCGGGTGGCGGGCCAGGTACGCCGCGCGGACCTCGTCGGCCTCCGTCGCCGGCACCGGGGTCGCCTCGCCCATCAGCGTCGCACGCCCGACGGCGAGGGGATCGCCGCCCTCCCCAGCCTCGGTCACGAGGAGGCTCGCCCGAGGATCCGCCTTGAGGTTCTGCGTGTGCGTGGCGAGGCTGCTGATCAGGAAGAGCGGCCGGCCCTGGCCATCGAGCGCGTACGGCATGACCGAACCGAACGGGTGCCCCGGGTGCTTCCGCGAGACCGTCGCGAGCGCGCCCCAGCGCGCGAGGTAGGTGAGTGTCCGGACGCGCTCGGCGTAGCCCGGCTCGGGGACCTCCGGCTTGTCAGACGCCTCTGGCGGGCCGTCGTGGCGGTTCACGCCCCGCTCCTCCCAGAGCCTACCTCCCCGAGCGCCGCTTCGGCCTTCGCCAACCAGAACCCCATGTCCATGTCGCGGTACATCGTCGTCGCCGTGGTGAGGTGCTCGCTCGCTTTCGGGCGGCTGCCAATCTTGCGGTGGAGCCGGCCGAGGCCGAGGTGGCAGTGGGCCATGAGGGGGCGCATCCCAAGCCCTTCGGCGAGGCCAAGCGCCTGACGGTAATAGCTTTCAGCCGTCTCGACCTCGGGAGGATCCGGATGGGAGGCGATGTCGCCAAGGACGCGGAGCGCGCATGCTTCGTAGCCGCGCTCAGCGTGCTCGCGGGCCAGCGCCAGCGCTTCCCCGGCGAATTCGCGCGCGTCCCCGAGTCGGCCCGCGAGCAGGCTCCCTTCGCCCATTTGCACGAGGGAGAGCGCTCGGAAGAACTGCGTGCCCATGGACTCCCAGGCCCTCATCCCTTCGTGCAGTAGCGGGAGGCCGTCCACCACTCGCCCGGAGAGCACGTACGCATAGCCCAACAGCCGGGTGAGGGCTGGCGACAGGACGGTGAGGTTCCAGTCTCGGGACAGTGCGCGACCACGCTCAAACAGAGGGATCGCGTGGCCGAAGTCCCCCTTGAGAGCGTAGACATACCCGAGGATCCAGCACGCATAGGCCAGACTGTAGGGATGATCAACTGCCTCGGCGATCCGGACGCCTTCCTGGCCGTGGGCGACTCCCTCGTCGAAGTGTCCGCCTTCGGCCAGCGTCCACGCCAAATAGCAACGAGCCAGGACAGCGGGGAACCCGTGTAGGCCGAAGCGCTCACGACTCCGATCGCCTTCGAGCGACTGCGCCACCTTCTGGAGAGACTCCTCGGCCCGCCGATGGTCACCCAGGGCAAGGCAGGCCGCGCCGAGATAGACACGGGCCGAAACAGCCAGGCCAAGATCCCCCAGCGTGTCGGCAACGGCTTGGGCACTAGGGCTTGATGAAGGACTTCCAGTTCCGGATCACGCCCGACGAAACGGGTGAGGCCCCGAGCGGCGGCCGCCTGCAAACGAGATCGCGCCGACCCAGCGCCGACCAACTCGTACACCTCGATCGAACTGTCGAGCCCTTTCACCGGCACCGCCCCGAGCGGTTTCACCTGGACGTAGCCTTCGCTGAGCCTCAGCGTCTCGCCGGTGACGAGCACGGAGCCTGCCGTCGCAATCTGCTCCATCCGGGCGGCGAGGTGCGTCGTCTGGCCGACGGCCGTGTAGTCCATGTGGAGGTCGCTGCCGATCGACCGCACCACCACCTCTCCCGAATTCAGCCCCACTCGGATCTCTACCGGAATTGTGCCGGACCGCCGGATTTCGTCACCGTACCGGCGCACGCTCTCCTGCATCCTGAGCGCGGCATAGCAGGCCCTGACAGCGTGGTCCTCGTGCGCGACCGGCGCGCCGAAGAGCGCCATGATCCCGTCGCCCATGACCTGGTTGACGGTGCCCTCGTAACGGTGGACGGCGTCCATCATGCGCTCGAGCACGGGGTCGAGGAGCTTCCGGGCCTCCTCGGGGTCGCGGTCGGCGAGGAGCTCCATCGAGCCCTTGAGGTCGGCGAAGAGGACCGTGACCTGCTTGCGCTCGCCTTCGAGGGCACCCTTGGACGTCAGGATTTTCTCGGCGAGGTGCTTCGGGGTGTAGGCCTGCGGGGAGGTGAAGCGGCCGGCAGGCTCAGTGGCCAGTGACGCGCCACAGGAGCGACAGAACTTCTTGCCTGCTGTGGCCGGCGCGCCGCAACTCGGGCATGCGAGTTCGAGGCGGGCTCCGCAGTCTTCGCAGAACCGGGCGCCTTCCTCGTTCTGAGCGCGGCACCGGGGACACTGCATGGCGGGTCCTCCAGCGAGCCAGGCCAAGACTAGCCGGCACGCACGGGAGGGGTCAAGAGTCGGCTCGGCGTTACCTCCGGGCGAAGGCCGGCATGACGTCGCGGGCGAACCAGCGGAGCTGGTCCATGAACTCGCGCGGGGGGACGCCCTCGGGCCAGTGGAGCATCACCTGTTCGAGGCCCGGGTACTTGGCCTCGTACTCCCGGAGGAGCGCGATGCAGTCGGCGGGCGAGCCGACCATCCAGGCCTTCTGCTCGACCCCTTCGTGGATCGTCGGGGCGCGTGCCGGGGCCCCCGGCGACCCCCACGGCCGCCCCTCGGGGTCCGCGTAGCGCACGAAGCCGAACGGGGCGAACCACTTGTAGCGCTCGTCGTGGGCCGGCTCGACCTCGCGGATCGCCGCCCCGCGGGTCTCCGCCATGTAGAACCCCAGGCCGAGGATGAGGTCCTGGCCCAGCTCGAGCTGGCGGCCGTACTCGGCGCACGCGTCGCGGTACGCGCGGAAGACCTGGTCGGTGACCCTCTCGCCGTTCAGCGTCACCATGCCCTTGATCCCGTGGCGCGCCATGAAGTCGATGCTCTTGCCGCTCGCGATCGGCTGCCAGATCTCCACGGGCCGGCGGATCGGGCGGGGGACGAGCGTCAGTTCGGTGAGCTCGTACGCGCGGTACTTGATCGCCGGCGGGACCGTGTAGTGCTTGCCGCGGTGGCTGAACGCCTCCTCGTTCCAGGCCTTCGTCATCAGCTCGAACCCTTCCTCGAACAGCTCCCGGTTCGCCGGCTGGTCGAGGACCGGGGCGCCGAAGGACTCGACCTCGCGCGAGTGGTAGCCGCGGCCGATCCCCATGATGACGCGGCCGTTCGTGAGGATGTCGGCGACGGCGTAGTCCTCGGCGAGCCGGATCGGATGCCACATGGGGAGGATGTTGAAGGCGCAACCGAACTTGAGGCGCTTCGTGACCGCGGCAAGGTAGGTCCCGAGCAGGATCAGGTTCGGGAGGACCTCGTACCCCTCCCGCTGGAAGTGGTGCTCGGCCGTCCAGAGGCAGTAGAAGCCGAGGTCGTCCATGAGTCGGGCGAGGTCGACCACGGTGCGGTAGGCCTCGACGACGCGCTCGTTCGGGTAACGCCGCGCATCGGCGGGCGTGCCCTCCCGCCCGACGTTCTCCAGCTCGATCTGGCCGACGTAAAGGACCGAGAACCGGCGGATCATGGCATCTGGCCTCCCGGCGGCAGCCCGGGGCCGCCGACGGCGCCGATTCTAGCAGAGAGCGGGGGGTGCCGGTCACGCCACCTCGCGGAGCCGCCCCGTCTTCACGCGTCGGTGACGCTCATGGCTGCCTCCTCACGTCATTCGGGTTGCGGAAAGGATCGCCGCCCTCTCGTCGGGCCACGCCGCCGCTCCCTCCTCGAACCACCGCAGCTGCTCCCGGAGCGTCACCACGTCGCCGACGACCGCGATCACCGGCGGCTCCAGCGAGGCGGCGCGCGCCTTCGCGACGATGTCGGCGAGCACGCCGACCACGGTCTCCTGGGCCGACGTCGTCCCCCAGCGGATCAACGCCACCGGGGTGGCCCGGGAGCGGCCGTGGGCCAAGAGGGTAGCCACGGTCTGCGGCAGGGTCCGCACGCCCATGAGGATGACGAGGGTGTCCACGGCGGTCGCGAGGCGCCCCCAGTCCACGGCCGGCGCCCCCTTGCAGGCATCCTCGTGGCCGGTGATCACGGCGAACGAGGAGGAGAGCTTGCGGTGGGTGAGCGGGATGCCGGCGTAGGCCGGGACCGCCACCACCGAGCTGACGCCCGGCACCACCTCGAACGGGATCCCCGCCTCGGCCAGCACCTCGGCCTCCTCGCCACCCCGGCCGAAGACGAAAGGGTCGCCGCCCTTCAGCCGGACCACGCGGCGACCACGGCGGGCGTGGGCGACGAGGAGATCGTTGATCTGCTCTTGGGGGAGGGGATGGCTTCCGGTTAGCTTGCCGGCGAAGATGCGGAGTGCCCGCGCCGGCGCCTCGTCCAGAATCCTCGGGTTGACCAGGCGGTCGTAGACGACCACGTCCGCTGTCCGCAGCAGGTCCCGGCCCCGGATCGTCAGGAGGCCCGGGTCCCCCGGGCCCGCGCCCACGAGGTACACGGTGCCTAGCCGCATCTCCCCGCCTCCAGCCGCCCGAGGAGGTGGACCTTGGCCTCCTCGCGCTTCCCCTCGGCGACGAGCCGGCGAAGGTCGGCGTCGAGAGCCGTGCGCCACGCCGTCGCGTCGGGGAGGGGAGCGCGCCGCCTGAGCTCCCGCCTCACCTCGGCGACGACGTGGGCGAGTGCCGCGTAGTCGTCGGTGAAGTAGGCTTCGAGCTCCTCCCGGATGGCTCTCGACAGAGCCGGACTCGCGCCTCCCGTGGCCACCGCGACCGTGAGCTCGCCGCGTCGAAGGACCGAGGGGAGGATGAAATCGCAGTGGGCGGGGTCGTCCGCGGCGTTGACCCAGACGCCGCGCGCCTTCGCGTCCCGGAAGACCTGAGCGTTGACCGCGCGGTCGTCCGTTGCGACGAACGCCAGCGCGTACCCGACCAGGTCGCCGGGGCGATAGGCGCGGGCCACATGGCGAACCGTGCCTGCCTCCACCCAGGAGGCAAGACGCTCGGTGAGGCGGGGGCCGACGACCGTGACGCTCGCGCCCACGTCCAGGAGGCCTTCTACCTTGCGCTCGGCCACGGCCCCGCCACCGACGACGAGGCAGAGCCGGCCCGCCATCTCGACGACGATCGGGTAATACCCCATCGTCAGCCGTCGACGCCGTGCGGCGCTCGGCCGGGTGAGGGGTCGCGCGCGACCGCTGCGACGGTCTCCCCGGCCAGGAAGTTTCGGAGCTCGTCATCGGAGTGGCGGGCCGCGAACTCGCGAAAGTTCTCGCCGCCCCAGCGCTCCTCGAGGTACGCCGTCAGCAGCCGCTCGACGGCCTCGGGAACTCCGGTGGCCGGGACGCGGTAGCCGATCGGGCGGGCCTTACCCTGGTGCTTCCCCACCGCCCCACCCACGCAGAAGTAGTAGGCGTCCACGAGCCTGCCGTCCACCTTCAGCTTCTTCCCCTCGATGCCGATGTCGGCGATCCAGTGCTGGCCGCAGCTGTTCGGGCAGCCGGTGACGTGGATCTTCACGTGCTGATCGAAGCCCGGGAGCCGCCGCTCCAGATCCTCCACCAGCCAGCGGGCGAAGCCCTTGGTCTCGGTCAGCGCGAGCTTGCAGAACTCGGTGCCCGTGCAGGCGATGGTCCCGCGCCAGAACGGCGAGGCATGGAGCCTGAGCCCCGCGGCCTCAAGCTCGCGCCCCAGCGCGTCGGCCCGCTCCCGGCGCACGTTCGGGATGACGAGGTTCTGCATGTTGGTCGTCCGGAGCTCCCCGGTCCCGAAGCGGTCGGCGAGGTCGGCGACGACCCGCATCTCGGGCGGGGTCATGCGGCCGCGGAGGACCGCAAGCCCCGCGTAGCGGTAGCCCTCCTGCTTCTGCGGGTGGATCCCGACGTGGTCCCGGTAGACGTCGTCCGGCGGATCCTCGGACACGGCGCGGTCCAGCGGGAAGCCGAGCCGGCGCTCGAGCTCCGCCTGGAAGCTTTCCGCCGTCCACCCGTAGGCGAGAAACAAGAACTTGAGCCGGGCCTTCTCCCGGTTCTGGCGGAGGACGTCGCTGTCCCGGAAGATCTCGCTGATCCCGAGGATCACCGGCACCACCTGGTTCCAGCGGACGAAGGCATCGAGCCGCACCCCCAGATGCGGGTCGGTGGACAGCCCTCCGCCGGCGCGGACCGAGAAGCCGATCTCGCCCGTCCGCGGGTGGGGGAGGGCGGTCATCCCGATGTCGTTGATCTCGGGGTAGGAGCACCAGACGCGGCACCCGGTGACCGAGATCTTGTACTTGCGCGGCAGGTTGTAGAACTCGGGGTTGCCGTTGAGCATTCGCGTGGCCGCGTGGACGAGGGGGGAAGCGTCCACGATCTCGTCGGCGTCCACGCCGGCGAGCGGGCAGCCGGTGACGTTGCGGGTGTCGTCCCCGCACGCGCCCATGGTGGTGATCCCGGCGCGGCCGAGGTCCTCGAAGATCGCCGGGAGGTCCTCGATCCGCACCCAGTGGAGCTGGATGTTCTGGCGGACCGTGAGGTCGGCGATCCCGCGCGCGTGCCGCTCGGCCAGGTCGGCGATCGTCCGGAGCTGGTGGGAGACGAGAAAGCCGTTCGGGATCCGGATCCGGACCATGAAGTAGGGCACGGCCTTCCCCTCGCCGCCCTTCCCGCCGATCGCGCCGACGCCGTCTCCTTGCGAGTAGACGCCCCACCACCGGAAATACGTGTTCCACTCGGGCGGGATCGCCTCGTAGCCCTCGCGGGCGAAGCGGAGGATCTCCTGGAAGTGCTCCCAGGGGTTCAGCTCGCGCTTCAACCGTTCGACACGCTGGGCCTTCGTCTCCTTCGGCTGGTCGCTCATCTCGCCTCTCCTCGTCGAAGCCGAAACGAAAAAGCCGAGGGGCGGGCTTGGGGCCCGCACCGCTCGGCTTTCCGTCTTCCTGCGACTTTCGCCTTCGCGCGGGGCTTGGGCTACTCGCGGTACTGCAGCGGCACCTCCATCCACGCCTTGCAGCGTGGACACTTCGCGGTCGCCTGCCCGGTCTCCCGACTCACCCGCAGGATCGCGTTCTTGACCACGACCCCCTGGGGGTCGGGGACGACGATCTTCGTCCGGCAGACGGGGCAGCGCCGGGGCGCCGGCGTGACTGGGGGCGTCGCCGGGGAGCCCCCGGGGGCGACGGGAAGGGGACGGGACATGGGGGATAAGTACCTATGTCCATCGGGAATGTCAAGAAGGAATTTCGGCCCCGGAGCCCGTGAGATCGATCCCGGCGGATGGCGCGGACGCCCCGCCGGTCGCGAGGAAGTTCCGGAGGAGGGCCTTCCCCACGCTCGTGAGGATCGACTCCGGGTGGAACTGGACTCCCTCCACGGTCGCCGTCCGGTGGCGGAGGCCCATGATGAGCCCCTCCTCGGTCCAGGCCGAGACCTCGAGGCACTCGGGCAGCCCCTCCCGCCGGACGATGAGCGAGTGGTAGCGCGTCGCCTCGAACGGGCTGGGCACGGCGGCGAAGACCCCGCGGCCGTCATGGTGGATCCAGGAGGTCTTCCCGTGCACCGGCTCGGACGCCCGCGCCACCACGCCCCCGAACACCTCGCCGATGCACTGGTGGCCGAGACAGACGCCGAGGATCGGGACCCGGCCGGCGAAGGCGCGGATCACCGCGTTCGAGACCCCGGCGTCGTCGGGATCCCCGGGGCCCGGCGAGATGACGATCCCGTCCGGTCCGAGCCGCTCGACGTCGGCGAGCGAGATCCGGTCGTTCCGGTGGACGGCCAGGGTGGCGCCGAGTTCGCCGAGGTACTGGACGAGGTTGTAGGTGAACGAGTCGTAGTTATCGAGGACCAGCAGCATGCTCCACCCCCGCGCGCTCGATGGCCCGCAGCACGCCCCGGGCCTTCGCGACGCACTCCTGGTGCTCCCGCTCCGGGACCGAGTCGGCGACGATCCCGGCGCCCGCCTGGACCGACGCGACGCCGTCCCGGACGAGGACCGTGCGGATGGTGATCGCCGTGTTCAGCGCCCCGTCGAAGCCGATGTAGCCGACCGTGCCCGCGTACGGGCCACGGGCCACGGGCTCCAGCTCGTCGATGATCTCCATCGCCCGCACCTTGGGCGCCCCGCTCACGGTCCCGTGGGGGAAGACCGCCTCGAGGACGTCCCAGGCGCCCCGGCCCGGGAGGAGCTGCCCCTCGACGTGGGAGGCGAGGTGCATGACGTGGGAGTAGCGCTCGACGGCCATCAGCTCCGTCACCCGGACCGTCCCGTAGCGCGACACGCGCCCCACGTCGTTCCGGGTGAGGTCCACGAGCATCACGTGCTCCGCGCGCTCCTTCGGATCGGCGAGGAGCCCCTCGGCGAGCGCGCGATCCTCGGCCTCGGTTCTCCCCCGGGGTCGCGTCCCCGCGAGCGGGCGCATGTCGATCCGGCCCTCCTCGAGGCGCACCAGGCGCTCGGGCGAGGAGCCGACCAGCATCCCCGCGCCGGAGTCCAGGAGGAACATGTACGGGGAGGGGTTCAGGACCCGAAGCGCCCGGTAGATCGCGAGGGGATCGAGCCCCGGAACAGACGTCGAGAAGCGCTGGGAGACGATCACCTGGTAGATGTCGCCCGCGCGGATGTACTCCTTGGCGCGCTCGACGCCGGCACAGTACGCCTCGGGCGTGACATTCGCCCGCGTGTCGAGGTCGAGGCGGGGCGCGGGCGGCTGCGGGGGGCGCGGGCCCTCGAGGCGGGCGACCGTCGCGGCGATCCGCTCCCGCGCCTGCCGGTACGCCGCCTCGGCCCCGTCGTCGAGGAACGCGTTGGCGACGACCCGCAGCGTGTGGCGGCGGTGGTCGAAGACGACGACGGTGTCCATGAGGGCCAGGCGGAAGACGGGGAGGCCGAGATCGTCGGGCGGCCGGCCGGGCAGGCGCTCCCACAGCCGCACGGCGTCGTAGCCGAGGTAGCCGAGGTAGCCGCCCACGAAGGGCGGCAGCTCGGGCCGGCGCACGGCCCGGTACCGGTCGAGGTGCGCGCGCACGGTCGCGCGGGGCTCGCCCTCCCCCAGGACGCGCCCGTCCGGCGCGGTGACCCTGACGATGCGGCCGTCGCACTCGAGGACGAGGCGGGGGCTGCCGCCGAGCACCGAGAAGCGGCAGACCTGAGCGCTCCCCTCGACGCTCTCGAGGAGGAAGCTCGACGGCAGGTCGCGCAGCTTCATGTAGGCGGAGATGGGCGTCTCCAGGTCGGCCAGCAGCTCGCAGGAGACCGGCACGACGTTGGCGTCCCCCTTGAGGCTCAGGAACTCGCTCTGCGTCGGCTCCAGCGCGATCGCGGACATCTCCGCCCTCCTCATCCGGACGACAAAAAAAGCCGAGGGTGCGGGCCCCGCCCACTTCCCTCGGCTTCCTGTCTCTGTTGGGCTTGCTACGTCGACTCTACGCGGGCGCGGTCCTCCCCCCCTCAGGGCACCACCACCGCCGCCACCACCAGAGGGATTCGGACCGCGTCATGGTGCCCCACACAGTAGTCGCACGCCGGGGGCTTGTCAAGCGGCCGCTCGGGACCCCGTGGCCGGAAGCGGGACCCGCCGCGCGTCCGCCAGCGCGCGCGCCGCTACGGCTGCGCGTTGACGCGCATGAGGTAGCGGTAGGGGTCGCTCGTCATCACGGCGCCGCCCGAGACCAGGAGGACGGCCCCCGAGACCCACGCGGCCTCGTCGGAAGCGAGGTAGACGGCGGCCGCCGCCACGTCGGGCGGCCGGCCGACGCGGCGGAGCGGGTAGAAGGCGGCGCGGAGCCGCCGGTCGGCATCGGTCGCGAGCCAGGGGGCGGTCATCGGCGTCTCGACGAGCGCCGGCGCGATCGCATTGACGCGGATCCCGTGCTGGCCGAGCTCGACGGCCGCGGTCTGCGTGACCATGTTGACGGCGGCCTTGCAGGCGCCGTAGATCAGCTCGCCCCCGGGCGCCGCGTAGAGGCTGTCGATCGAGCTCATGAAGATGATGGAGCCGCCCGTGCCCTGGCGCCGCATGACGCGCGCCGCCGCCTGGGCGCCGAAGACCTGGGCCTTGAGGTTCAGGCGGACCATGCGCTCCCAGCCCTCCTCGGTGATGTCGAGGAGCTCGCTCCAGCCGCCGGCGATGGACGTGTCCCCGCCCGCGTTGTTCACCCAGACGTCGAGCTTCCCGAAGGCCTCGAGGGCGGCCTCGGCCAGGGCGTGGAGCTGCGCGACGTCCGTCACGTCGGTCGGCCGGGCGACGGCACGCCGCCCCGTCGCCTCGACCTCGCGCCGGAGCGCCTCGAGGTCGGCGGCGCCCCGCGCCGCGAGGACGACGTCGGCGCCCTGCTGCGCGAAGGCGCGGGCGATCGCCCGTCCGAGGCCACGGCTCGCGCCCGTGACGACGCACGACTTCCCCGTGAGCGAGAACATGGGTGTCCTCCTGGCGAGTGGTGAGCCGGCCGTGATCCGCTCCGATTCTGCGGAGGGCTCAGGGCCAGAGAGCGTCCGGGATCAGATCCAGGTCTACGACAGGTCGACCCACACGCTCTTGACTTCGGTGTAGGGGTCCATGCCGGCGGCGCCGAGCTCCCGACCGAAGCCGGACTCCTTGAAGCCGCCGAAGGGGAGGGCGGCGTCGTAGAGGTTGTAGGCGTTGACCCAGACCGTGCCCGCGCGGATCGCCCGGGCGGCGCGGAGGGCCTTGGCGACGTCGCGCGTCCAGACGGCGGCGGCGAGGCCGTAGAACGTCTCGTTTCCCCGAGCGATCCCTTCGTCCACATCCTTGAACGGGATGACCGCGAGGACCGGGCCGAAGATCTCCTCGCGGGCGATCTTCATCGAGTTCTTCACCCCGGCGAAGATCGTCGGCTGGACGAAGTAGCCCTTGCCGTTGCCGACCGACGCGCGCTCGCCGCCCGCCACGACCCGCGCGCCCTCCTTCCGGCCCGCCTCGATGTAGCCCATGACCGTGTCGAGCTGCTGCTTCGAGACCACCGGGCCCATGCGCGTGGCCTTGTCGAGCGGGTCGCCGACCTTGAGGCCCTTCACGCGCTCGGTGAGCTTCGCCAGGAACTCGTCGTGCACCCGCTCCTCGAGCAAGAGGCGCGAGCCGGCGGCGCAGACCTCGCCCTTGTTGTAGAAGATCCCGGTCAGCGCGCCGCGCACCGCCGCCTCCATGTCGGCGTCGGCGAAGACGATGTTCGGGGACTTCCCGCCGAGCTCCAGCGACACGCGCTTGAGCGTGCCCGCGGCCTCCCGCATGATCCCCTTGCCGACCTCGGTCGAGCCCGTGAAGGCGACCTTGTCCACGCCAGGGTGGCGGACGAGGGCCATGCCGACCTTCCCGCCGGGACCCGGCACGACGTTGAACACGCCCTCGGGGAGCCCGGCCTCGGCCGTGAGCTGGGCGAACTTGAGCGCCGTGAGCGGCGTGAGCGACGCGGGCTTGAGGACGACCGTGTTCCCCGCGGCGAGCGCGGGCGCGATCTTCCACGAGGCGAGGAGGAACGGGAAGTTCCAGGGGACGATGGCGGCGACGACACCGAGGGGCTGGCGGAGCGTGAAGGTGAACGCGCCGTCCCGGAGGGCGAGCGTCTCCCCGTGGATCTTGGTCGTCCAGCCGGCGTAGTAGCGGAAGACCTCGGCCGCGAACGGCAGCTCGACCTTGCCGGAGTCGAAGAGCGTCTTCCCCGTGTTGATGCTCTCGAGCCGCGCCATCTCGTCGAGGTTCGCCGTGATGAGGTCGGCGAGCTTCCAGAGGACGCGGGCGCGCTCGGCCGCGGCCATGCGGGGCCAGGGGCCCTGGTCGAAGGCGCGGCGCGCGGCCTGGACCGCGAGGTCGATGTCGCGCTCGTCGCCCTTGGCGACGCGGGCCGACTCCTCCTCGGTCGCCGGGTTGACCGTCCCGTAGGTCTCGCCCGCGGCGGGGGGCCGCCACTGGCCGCCGATGAAGACCTGGTCGAACGCCTGCGTCGTGCTCATCTGTCTCCCCTCATCGCTAGCCTCGTCGCATGGTCGCGCCGACGCCGCCCCGCCAGGGGTAGCGCTCGCGGATCTCCGGCATGAGCTGGACGCCGAGCCCGGGGGCGGTCGGCGGCGCGACCATCCCGTCGCGGATCACCAGCGGCTCGACGAGCAGCTCGTCCCGCAGCGGGAAGCCCCAGGTGGGATACTCGTGGATGAAGACGCTGGGGCGGGTGAAGGCCCAGTGGAGGTTCGCCATCACGGTTGCGGCGCTTCCCCAGGCGTGGGGCGCGACGCGGACGGCGTGCGCGGAGGCGAGCGCCGCGATCTTCGTGCACTCGAGCATCCCGCCCGAGGTGCACGCATCGGGCTGGACGATGTCGAGCGCGCCGGCGTCGAAGAACCGCCGGTACTCCTGGAGGCCGTAGGAGGTCTCGCCGGCGGCCACCGGGATCGTCGTCGCGCGCCGGACCGCGGCGTGGCCCTCGAGGTCCCACGCCGCGCACGGCTCCTCGAGCCAGGCGACGTCGTAGGGCTCGATCGCGCGGGCGAACCGGATCGCGTCCTTGGCCGACCAGGGTTCGGGGTGCGAGCCCATGACGGCGTCCACCATCAGCTGGACCTTGCGGCCGAGGGTTTCCCGGCAGAGCCGCACTTTTTCGACGGCGCGCTCGAGGTCGGTGCTCACGCGGATCTTGACCGCGCGGAACCCGGCCCTCACGTAACCCCGGAGCTCCGCCACCGTCTGCTCGCGCGGCTTCTCGAGGCCCCCCGAGGCGTAGAGCGGGAGGGTCCGGTGCGCGAGGCTGCCGAGGAGCTGCCAGACGGGGACGCCGTGGGCCTTACCGACCAGGTCCCAGAGGGCGTTCTCGATCGCGCTGATCGCGTTCACCGCGGCGCCGACGCGCCCCCAGTAGAGGCTCTTCGCCCAGAGGCCGTGGGCGATCCGCCCGACGTCGAAGGGGTCCTCGCCGACCAGCAACGGCTCGAAGTGCTCGAGCAAGGCCTTGGCCGCCTGGGGGTAGAACCAGCCGCCGGCGTAGGTGTCGCCGAGCCCCGTGAGCCCGTCGTCCGTGTGGACCTGGACGAGCGCCGCGTGCGCGATGGCCATCTCGCCTCCCGACCACCGGACGACGTGCTCGGGGGGAAGGGGGACGCTCAGGAGGATCCCCTCGACCTTCGTGATCTTCACGGCGTGTTTGCCTTTACCACGCGGTGAGCTTGAAAGCCATGATCTCCCTGATGGCCAGGAAATCCCGGGCGTTCGACGTGATCAGCTGCGCTCCCGATCGACGGGCAGTGAGGGCGATGAGCACGTCGAAGTGAAGTTCCCGAAGCTTGGTGATCTCGAACCCGTGCCGATCCGCGAGCCGCTGGACAAGCCGACCCGAGAGCACCCAGTCCCGCTCATGTGGCACCGCCAGTGGCGCGCGCCGCGAGAGCTGCTCGACGAAGCGTCTGGCGCGATGCGAGCGGGCCCCCCGCGCCAGCTCGGCGACGACTACCGCACTGACGCGGATGAGGAACGGTAGCCCGAGGAGTTGGGACTCGAACCGGCCGGAGCGTAGGTTGTCCACATAGACCGATGTATCTACGATGGCCAGCTCAGCTATCGCGGAAATCCTCCGGCTTGGCAGTCCCGCTGAATCGCCGGATCAGTTGGCGGTGTTTCTCCTGCTCCACGACCGTGCTGAGAGCTCGTTCGACCACCTCAGTCTTGCTGCGGGCGCGCAGGATCCGTTGCGCCTCGCGAATCAACCGAGCGTCGAGTCGCAGGGACATCTGCACTTTCGCCATCGCGGCCTCCACGTGTAATACGATCATAAGGCCAACGTATTGCGGTGTCAAGACGCGCCGCCCTGGAGCCCCGAGCGCTCGGCGACCTCGAGGGCCGCCTCGGCGAGGCCGACCACGCGGTCCTCGAACGTGGCGAAGCGCGCGTCCTGCGTCTGCCCCCGGTGGTAGCGCACGTAGATCTGCTGCACCACCACCGCGACCTTGTAGAGCGCGAACGTCTCGTAGAACGCGATTCGGGAGACGTCGCGGCCGGTCCTCGCCGCGTAGCGCGCCAGGACCTCGGCGCGTGTCGGGAACCCCGGCTCCGCGGTGACCTGGCTGACGAGCTGCCGGCGCGCGGGCGGATCGGCCCGGTCCGCCCAGTAGCAGAGCAGGAGGCCGAGGTCCACCAGCGGGTCGCCGAGGGTCGCCATCTCCCAGTCGAACACGGCCACGATGCGGGCCGGATCGGCGCGATCCAGCATCACGTTGTCGAGCTTGTAGTCGTTGTGGACGAGCACGGGCGGTGGGGACGGCGGGATCCGCTCCGCCAGCCACCGGGCGAGATCGCGGATGGCCGCGATGTCGCGGGTCTTCGCCCGCTCGTAGCGCTCGGCCCAGCCCCGGACCTGCCGCTCGACGAACCCTGCCGGGCGCCCGAGCCCGGCGAGCCCCGCGCCCTCCCAGTCCACGGCGTGGAGCGCCGCGAGCGTGTCCACCACGGCCTCGCCGACCCGGCGCCTGAGGGCGAGGTCGCTGCCGATCTCCGGCGGGATGGCCGTCCGGACGACGATCCCGTGCCGCCGCTCCATCACGTAGAACGGGACGCCGATGACGGCGGGATCCTCGCAGAGGAGGTAGGGGCGAGGAGCGGGCGGGAAGACACGCCAGAGGGCGGAGAGGACACGGTGCTCGCGCGTCATGTCGTGGGCCGTGGGGGCGACGGGGCCCAGCGGCGGACGGCGCAAGACGTACTCCTGCGCGCCGAAGCAGAGGCAGTAGGTCAGGTTCGAGTGGCCGCCGGGGAACTGGGTGGCGGCGAGCGGCGCCTCTGCCCCGGGGAGCCGGTCGCGCAGGTAGCACGCGAGTGCGTTCCAGTCCAGCGCTTCGTCGGGCCGGACCGGCGCCGTGTCTCCTTCGGAGGCGGGCTCTGCCCCCATCTTGGTGTTCCGCTCCGAGCGCCAGCTTTGCCGGCGCCACCCCTCCCGGGGGAGGGTCTGGCCCCCCCGAAATAAAGGGGGGCGGAGCCCCCCCGGGTCGACTAGCCCTGGAACTGGCGGAGGACCCGCCGGGCGACCACCATCCGGTGGACCTCGTCGGGGCCGTCGTAGATCCGCGCGGCGCGCGCCTCCCGGTAGAACATCTCGAGCGGGAGGTCGCCCGAGATGCCCGCCGCGCCGTGGGCCTGGATGGCCCGGTCGATCACGTCGATCAGGACCCTCGCCCCGAAGAACTTGATGAGGGAGATGTCCACCCGCGCGTCGAGCTTCTGGTCCATCTTCCAGGCGGCGTGGAGGGTCATGAGGCGCGCGGCCTGGATCTCGGCCGTGGAGTCCGCGATCCAGTTCTGGATCGTCTGCTTCTCCGCGAGCTTCCCGCCGAAGGCTTCACGCTGCAGGACGTATCGGCACATGAGCTCGAGGCTCCGCTGGGCCACGCCGAGCCAGCGCATGCAGTGCTGGATCCGTCCGGGGCCGAGCCGCGCCTGCGCGATGCGGAAGCCCTGACCACGCGGCCCGAGCAGGTTCTTCGCGGGGACCCGGCAGTTCTCGTAGCGGATCTCGCAGTGGCCGCCGCGCGCCCGCGCGTGCCCCATCACGGGCACGGCCCGGATGATGTTGAACCCGGGCGTATCGGTCGGCACGATGATCATGCTGAAGCGCTCGTGGGATCGGGCCTGCGGGTCTGTCTTCGCCATCACGATGGCGAAGGCGGCGCCGATCGCGCCCGAGGTGAACCACTTGTGGCCGTTGATGACCCAGGTGTCCCCCTCGAGCACCGCCGTCGTCTGGAGGTTCGTCGGGTCGGCGCCCGAGACCTCGGGCTCCGTCATCGAGAAGCAGGAGCGGACCTCGCCGCCCACGTTCGGCCGGAGGTACTTCTCCTTCTGCTCCTCCGTGCCGTAGAGGTGGAGGATCTCGCAGTTCCCGGCGTCCGGGGCCTGGCAGCCGAAGATGATCGGGCCGATGGGGCTCCGCCCGATGATCTCGTTCAGGAGGGCGAGACCAACCACGCCGATCCCCATGCCGCCGACCTCCTCGGGCATGTGAGGGGCCCAGAGGCCGAGCGCCTTGGCCCTCGCCTGGAGCGAGCGGAGCCGGTCGAGCGACAGGCCTTCGCCCTCGTCGCTCATCTCCTGCTCGGCCGGATAGACGTGGCGGTCCATGAAGTCGGTCACGGACTTGCGGATCATCTCGAGCTCGGGCGGGACACTGAAGTCGATCATCGCGGGTCTCCTGTCGTCGGAGTCGGGATGGCCCCCGGGAGCGGCGACCCCAGTATAGCCCAGGCCGACGGCGGCGGCGGCGCGTCGAATCGCGTGGCGCGGGGTCCGGTTTTCCGGTAACATCGCCGCCTGTGACCGAAATCCGGCTGATCGACGCGATCCGCGGCGGCCTGCCCGCGCTAGGGGAACTTCGGGCTAACGGAGCCGCGCGTGGAGGCCAGACATGGTGAAGCTCTCGGTGATCTACCGGGGGCGGCCGGCGGATCCGGCTGCCTTCGACGACTACTACTGGTCGAAGCACCTCCCGACGGTGGCGCGGTGGCCGGGCGTCCGCCGGATCGAGCTGGCCCGGGGGGAGGCCGGGCAGGAGATCTACCAGGTCTGCGACATCTACTTCGACTCCCACGACACCCTGCGGGTCGCGCTCATGTCACCGGAGCGCAAGGTGTCGCAGGAGGACGTCAAGCGCTTCCCGTCCTTCGAGGGGCAGGTCGAGCGCCAGGTGTTCGAGCTCCGGGATTTCCGGGGGTAAGTCCCCCCGGCTCGTCACGGTGCCGGCTCGACCAGGATGATCGTCACCTCAAAGACGAGGGCCTGGCCGGCGAGCGGGTGATTGAGGTCGAGGACGACGGTCGCGTCCTTGATCTCCCGGACCCGCACCGGAACTTCGCGCCCGCTTCGCGTCTGGCCGACGAGTAGCGTGCCCACCGCCACGTCCGCCGGGACACGGCTCTTCGGCACCTCGGTCATCGCTTCCGGATCGACGGGCCCGTACGCGTCCTCCGGTGGCACCGTGATCTTCTTCTGCTCGCCCACCTTCATCCCCAGCACTGCGCGATCGAGCCCTGGGATGATCTGTCCCGCGCCCTGGGTGAAGACGAGCGGCGCGCGGCCTCGGCTAGAGTCGAGGGTCTCGCCCTTGTCGTCCTGGAGGGTGAACTCGAGGTGGACGACGGAGCCGGCCCGCACCTCCTGGTCTTCGCCGATGGGCGTGAGCTCCGGCGCCGCGGCCTTGTCGGGCGCGGGCTGAGCGCTCGCGTCCGGGGCGGGCGTCTTCGGCGGCTCCGGCGTCTGGGTCCGGCCCGGTCCAGGCGCGAGGAGCCCGAGCACGCCGGCCGCGGCGAGCGTGGCGACGAAGCGGCGGGTCTGTCGCATGCGTTCATGCTACACCCCGCCGGCTGGACGACAAAATGCGCCGGCCTCGTTCGCCGGCGCTCGCGTGGCCTTCATCCCGCATCCGTCATGTCCGTCGCCGGCCTCGGGGTGGCAGTCGGACTGACCGGGCGCAAAGCGACGCTCGTCCACGCGCCCATGGTGGTCCGCTCCGAGCGGCGGCTTCGCCGCCGCAACGTATTCCGGGGGGAGGGTTCGGAGGGGGCCGTCGAGGCCCCCTCCGAGGACCTAGCGCCCGGCCCGCGCCCACCCGAGGAGCCGGTCGAGCGGCAGGGCGTTGACGACGCGCTCGGGGCCGATCCAGGCACGCCGCGCCGTCGCCACGCCCAGCGCCATGTTCTCGAGCTCGTCGAGGTAGTGCGCGTCCGTGTCGATGGTGACCAGGAGGCCGAGGTCCCGCGCCCGGCGCGCGTGGACGTCGTTCAGATCGAGACGCCAGGGCGAGCCGTTGATCTCGATCGCCTTGCCGTGGCGCTTCGCGGCCGCGAACACCTGCTCGAGGTCCACGTCGTAGGGCTCGCGGGAGCCGAGGAGCCGCCCCGTCGGGTGCGCCAGGATGCGGACGTGCGGGTTCTCGAGCGCCCGGCAGATTCGTGCGGTCATTTCCGGGCGGGGCTGCTTGAAACGCGAGTGGACGGCCGCGAGCACCACGTCCAGCTCGGCGAGGACGTCGTCCGGGAAGTCCATCGTCCCGTCCGCCAGGATGTCGCACTCGGAGCCCGCGAGGATCCGGACCCGGTGCTTCCGCTGGAGGACGCGGATCTTCCGGATCTGGTCGCGGAGCTGGTCCGGCGTCAGGCCTCGGGCCACCGTGGCCGAGCGCGAGTGGTCGGAGACGATGATGTACTCGTACCCCCGGGCCTCGGCGGCCGTGACGAGGGCCTCGAGGGGATGGTGGCCGTCGGACCAGTCGGTGTGGGCGTGGAGGTCGCCGCGGATGTGCTCCACCTCGACCAGCGTCGGGAGCTTGCGGGCGAGCGCGGCCTCGATCTCGCCCGTGTCCTCGCGGAGCTCCGGCGGGATCCAGGGCAGCCCGACCGCCGCGTAGACCTCCTCCTCGGTCCGGCCGCCGGCCCGGCGGCCGCGCGCGTCGAAGACCCCGTACTCGCTGATCTTGAGCTTTTTCCGGACCGCGAGCTCCCGGAGTTTCACGTTGTGGTTCTTCGAGCCCGTGAAGTACTGGAGGGCCGCGCCGAAGGCCTCGGGCTCGACGACCCGGAGGTCCACCTGGATCCCCTCGCGGTGACGGATGGAGGACTTGGTCTCGCCGTGCGCGAGCACCGTCACGACCTGCGGCAAGCCGACGAACCGCTCGATGACGGCGGCCGGGCGGGTCGAGGTGACCAGGATGTCGATGTCGCCGACGGTCTCGAGGCGCCGCCGGAGGGAGCCGGCCGGCTCGATCGCCTGGACGCCGGGGGTCTCGCGGAGCGCGCGGACGACGGCATCCGCCAGGGCGAGCGCCTTGCCGAGCGGCATCCGCGCCTGTCCGGCCTTCCACGCCTCGATCCCGCGGAGCATGTTGTCGCGGGTCTTCGCGCGGATGCCCGGCACCTCCAGGATCGCCCCCGACCGGCACGCCTCCTCGAGGCGCTCGACCGAGTCGATGCCGAGCTGCTCGGCGAGGAGCTTCGCCGTCTTCGGCCCCACGCCCTGGATCGCCATGAGGTCCCGCACGCCCGCAGGAAGCGTCTTGCGCAGCTCCTCGAGGTAGGCGACGGCCCCCGTGTCCGCGAACTCCCGGATCTTCGCGGCCAGGTCGGCGCCGATCCCCGGGATCTTCTTGCCGGCCTCGAGGGCCTCGGCGGCGTCCTCGGCGAGGCTCTCGAGCTGCTGGGCCGCGCGGCGGTAGGCGCGGACCCGGAAGACGTTCTCCTCCCGGATCTCCAGGAGGTCGGCGATCTCGTCGAACAGCTCGGCGAGCTCGACATTCCGCACGACGTCATCATACCGACAGACCCGCACAGGCCACGACCCGGGTTGAAAGATGACCTTGACGGTGCCTTACTTTTGCCGTAAGGTAAGACGCCGATTGCCACGGCGGAGGAGGAGGACGTCGGATGGAGACTGCACGCGTGACGAGCAAAGGTCAATTGGTTATCCCGTCTCGGCTGCGCAGGAAGTACGGGATCAGGCCTGGCACGAAGATCTGCTTCATCGAGCGAGACCGGGAAATCCTCTTTCAGCCCGTGACCCGGGAGTACATCCGAAGCGTCTGCGGGATGCTCAAGAGCGACGTCTCCGCCACGGGCGAACTACTGAAGGAGCGAGCCCGAGACAAGGAGCGCGAGGAAGCCGAGCTTGAAGCCCTCCGTGCTCGATAGCTACGCGCTGCTGGCTTTCCTTTTTGCGGAGAAAGGTCACGAGAAGGTCGTCGATCTCTTCGACAAGGCGGCCCACGCAGATCTCCCGATTCTTATTGCCGCCCCGAACTGGGCGGAGGTGCGGTACATGGTAGACCGGAAAGCGAGTACCATGCGGTGGACTGAGGTTCGTCAAAGGCTGCTGGGGCTTCCTTTAGAGGTCGTTCCGGTCGACCGACTGCTGGCCGAAGCCGCGGGCGAGATCAAGGCTGTGGCCAGAATGTCGCTGGCCGACTGTTTTGCCGCTGCGCTGGCAAGCCAGCGCAGGGCCGACCTTTACACCGGGGATCCCGAGTTTAGGGCGGTGGAGAAGAATGTGAGAGTTGTCTGGTTGTGAGGCTTCCCCAGTGTGTTGTGGCGGGACACTAAGGCGCGGCCCGCTGGCTACTGTCAGTGGCCGCATCGACGAAGTGACTGGTAGGGGCGGCAAAACAGAGCATCCATTGATCCCCGCGTGGGCGTGGGTGCTCCTCGAGCCGTACGTGGACAGGCGCCTCGAGGCGTGCGGGCTCGCGAACCCGAGCCCGCGGCAGACCCTCGAGGAGCTGGCGCGCCTCTGGCCGGACCTCTCGTGCACGCTGATGGTCCAGGAGCCCTGGATGGGGACGATCCGGTTCAAGCGGCTGCTCCGCCTCCGCGGCGACGAGATGCGCCCGTTCTTCGAGGACCCCGAGGGGTTCCTCCGGGAGCGGTTCGGCGGCGGCAAGTTCAAGATGAACCTGCACCACGGGATGAACTTCGTGAACACGAAGAACTTCAAGCCCGAAGGGCCGCCCCGCTGGCAGGCGGTCCCCGAGCTCGCGGAGGAGTGAGATGGCGGAGGACTCCACCCGGAAGCTGCTCAAGATCTTCGGCGTCTCCGTCACCGACTGCGAGGACGCGCTGCAGGCCCTCACCGCGGCCCTCGGCGACGCCCAGGCGGCCGGCGACGCGCGACGCCTCGCCGACGCGCTGGAGGCCTACAGCAAGACGGCGCGCGAGCTCTCGCAGCGCTGGGCGGAGGTGAGCCGCCTGATCCTCGACTACCAGACGCGGGCGCAGCAGGCGGTCGAGGGGTACCTCCGGGGTCGCGGGTCCTCCTAGGGTGTCCGCGCCGCCGCCGGCGGGGGCGCATCTCGCTCTACTCGGTCGTGGACAAGTACGGGGTCCAGCATGTCCACCCGCTTCGCTACATGTACCTGATGGAGCTGGTCCAGCTCGGGCTCCTCACGCTCTGGGTGCTGCCGCCCCGCCGCGCGCGGCTGGGCGGGCTCGTGCGCGAAGCGCCGGCGATCGCCGTCGTCGCTGGCATCCTCCGCTACGGCTCCTACGTCCTCATCCTCTACGCGTTCACCTTCAGCCAGGTGAGCTACGTCACGGCGGTCCGGCAGGTCTCGATCCTCATGGGGGTGGGGCTGGGGAGCCTCGTCCTCAAGGAGGAGGCCGGCGGCTCGCGGATCGTCGCGGCGGCGCTCATGCTGGCCGGCGTCCTCCTGATCACGGTCCGCGGCTGACGCGCCCGGGCCCTTGGAAAGTGGCGGCCGCGCCCCGGAGCTTCGTATAATTGGAGGCAGGCAGGTCGCGCGTGGCTCGAGCGACTCCGGGCCGCGCGCCCTCGCGGTCGGGGATCGGACAACCAGCGGGTCGCCTGGGAGGGTGTGGCATGCACGCCCGATTCCTCGCCGGGCTCGTGCTGGCCAGCGCGGCGCTGGCGCCGGTGGCGGTCCCGGCCGACGTCACCATCAACATCGGCGTGCCGCCGCCGCTGGCGATCGTGCTGCCGGCGCCGCCGACGCTGGTCGTGGTCCCGGGATACCCGACGGTTCGGTACGCGCCGTCGCTCCAGGTGGACCTGTTCTTCCACGGGAACCTCTGGTACTACTCGCACGGCGGCTTCTGGTACGCCGGTCCGTCCTGGAAGGGGCCCTGGCACCACGTGGTCGTCGAGAAGCTCCCGCCCGCGATCGTGGTGGTTCCGGTGAAGTTCTACAGGATTCCGCCGGGGCACCTGAAGAAGGCCGGGCCGCCCGGGCGAGCCGGCGGGCCGCCGGGACACGCCAAGGGCAAGGGCAGGGGCAAGGGCAAGAACTAGCGCCGTTCCGTCGATGCGACCGCGCGCCCCCTTTCGCGCGCGGCGCGGGCTGGCGCGTGGAACGGCCCGAGCGAGAGGAGGGCGCATGCTGCACGACCGGCTGCTCCGGGCACACTGGCTCGTCTACGTGATCGTCGCGTGGGGCGTGGCCCTGGCGGCCGTTCCCCACCCGGCGGCCGCGGCCCCGCTCCCGCCCGCTCGCGCCGACGGGGCGCCGGGCGATTCCGACGCGGCGACGCTCGCGACGGAGCTGGTGCGGGAGCAGCTCGTGCGCCTCGGGGTCTCGCCGCCGGACGCCGCTGCGCTCCTCGCGCGGCTCTCCCCCGCGGAGCGGGCGGAGCTGGCGGCCCGGGCCGACGAGCTCGCCGCGGGCGGCAACAGCACCGTGGCGTTCGTCGCCTTCAGCATCATCGTCGCGATGCTCATCATCCTCATCCTGGAGCTGATGGGCCGGCGTGTCATCTCGCGCCCTTCGTAGAGGGCTCCGCGCCTGCGCCGTCACCGCGGTCGCGGGGTTCCTGACCGCCGCGTGCGCGGGGACCCCGCCGGCCGACCCGGTCCGCGCCGCCCCTGCGCCCCCGCCGCCGGCGCCGCTTCGCCTGCCGGAGCCCGCGCCGCCCGCGGTAGTGGATCCCGCCGCGGCGGCCGATCGGGAGCTGGCGGCGCGCGTCGAGCACGCCCTCGCCACCGATCCCGCGCTCCGGGACGCCGTCATCGAGGCCGAGGCCCGCGGGGGACAGGTCACGCTCAGCGGCACCGTCCCGACGTTTCGCGAGCAGGCGCGGGCCATCGAGACCGCGCTCGGGGTCCCCGGGGTGATGAGCGTGAGGCCGCGGCTCGTCCTGCAGGCTCCGTGACGGGCGCGCTCCGCCGCGACGCGAGCGGGGTGGAGGTGGCGCTGCCCGCACGCCCGTCCCGGATCGTCTCCCTGGTCCCGAGCATCACCGAGCTCCTCTTCGCCCTGGGCCTCGACGACCGGATCGCGGGCGTCACGCGCTTCTGAACCGAGCCGCGGGCCCGGGTGGCCGCGAAGCCGAAGGTCGGGCGCGAGAAGGACCCGGACCTCGCGAAGATCCGGTCGCTCGCGCCGGACCTGGTCGTCGCGAACGTCGAGGAGAACCGCCGCGAGGTCGTCGAGCAGCTCCGCGAGTGGGGGATCCCCGTGTGGGTCACCTATCCGCGCACGGTGGAGGAGGGGATCCGCCTCGTCCGGGAGCTGGGCGAGGTGACGGGGGCCGCGGCGGAAGGGACGGCGCTGGCCTCGACCCTCGAGGGGCGCTACGCGGAGACGCGGGGGCGGCTCGCGGGGCGGCGGGCGGTGCGCGTCTTCTGCCCGATCTGGCGCGGGCCGTACATGACCGTCGGCCGCGACACCTACGTCCACGACATGCTCGCGGTCTGCGGCGGGGCGAACGTCTTCGCGGAGCGGCCGGAGCGCTATCCGACCGTCACGCTCGCGGAGGTGGCCGCGGCCGCGCCCGAGGTGATCCTGCTCCCCGACGAGCCCTACCGGTTCCGGCAGGCCCACCTCGCCGACTTCGAGCCCCATCGCGACATTCCCGCGATCCGGGCGGGACGCGTCCACTTCGTGGACGGGAAGCTGCTCGCGTGGTACGGCCCGCGGATCGCGGAGGCCCTGGAGCGGTTGCCGCCGCTGCTGGCGCCCTGACGCCGCGGCGGAGGCGCCAGCTCGACGACCAGGTCGACCTCGACCACGGCCGGCACGTACTGGGCCGTGGGGACGGGCGGTGCTGGAAGCCGGAGGCGGCTATCGGCGCCGGCGGGCAGCCGGGCGTCTCCGGCGGCTCGGCGCCTTCCGCGCGGGCGCCGCCTTGCGGGCTCCGCCGGCATCGGCCACCTCGACGATCATCTCGATCTCGACCGAGATGCCCATCGGCAGCTCGGCCATCCCGACCGCCGAGCGCGCGTGGCGGCCCGCCTCTCCGAAGACCTCGACCATGAGGTCCGAGAAGCCGTTCATGACCTTGGGCTGGTCGCCGAACCCGTCGGCCGAATTCACCATCCCGAGGACCTTGACGATCCGCTTGACCCGGTCGAGGCTCCCGAGGGCCTCGCGCGTCGAGGCGAGGAGGTTCAGCCCGACGAGCCGCGCGGCCTGCGCCCCCTCCTCCACGGTCAGGTCGCGGCCAACCTTCCCGATCGAGACCTGCCGGCCGTCTCGCTGCGGCCCGTGGCCCGCCAGGAACAGGAGGGTGCCGACGCGCACCGACCGGACGTAGTTCGCGATCGGCTTGGGGACTTCCGGCAGCTCGATCCCGAGTTCCTTGAGCCTGGCTTCCGCGCCCATGGTCTGCTCTCCTCGCGCCTCGCGTCCGGGTGAATGCTAGGATTGCCGGGACGGCGGCCCCCATCCTAGGGGGCGCCGCGGGGGGTGTCAAGCGATGGCCACGGCGCGCGCCGACGCGAGCTGGATCGCGGAGTTCCGGGCCCGGTACGAGGCCTGGCTGCCGGAAGCGCTGCCGCTCATCCGCGCGCACGAATACGCGGCCGCCTTCAAGACCTACCCGTTCCCCACCTTCGAGGCGGCGCCGTGGGCGCCGATCCGCACGCCGCTCGCGGCGACGCGGCTCGGCGTGGTCACGACGGCCGGGGTCTACTGCCGCGGCGTGGAGGCGCCGTTCGCGGACACCGAGGAGGGGGACCCCCGTATCGTCGAGCTGCCCGCGGACACGGCCCTCGCCGACCTCGACGTCTCCCATTCGCACATCCCGCAGGAGCTCGCCCGCGCGGACATGAACGTGGTGCTGCCGCTCGACCACCTCCGCGACCTCGTCCGGGAGGGCGCGCTCGGGGGGCTCGGCCGTCGGGTCTTCAGTGTCGTCGGCTACCGGACTCGCGCGCACGACGTCGCGGCCGAGACCGCGCCCGCGATCGCCGCCGCGCTGGCCGCGGACGGCGTGGACTTCGTCCTGGTGGTCCCCGTCTGACCCGTCTGCCACCAGACCGGCGGTCTGGTCGCGCGGGAGATCGAGGCGTGGGGGATCCCGACGGTCACGATGGCGAACTTCACGGCGCGGATGGAGCGCATCCGGCCGCCGCGCTGGGTCCACGTCCGCTTCCCGCGCGGCGCGATGTTCGGCGAGCCGGGGAACCGCGCGAAGCAGCGGGCCGTGCTCGAGGCGGCGCTCGGCGCGGGCGGCGCGATCGCCGAGCCCGGGGGTAAGGCCGAGCTGCCCTACCGGTGGGAGGCGCCCCCGGTGGCCTGGCGGGGCCGGCAGATCACCGAAGGACCGTAGGAGCCCGGCGCGGCGAGGCCCGTCGCCGGTGGAGCCGGGAACCGGTCGGCAGGCTCACCGGAGCTCGAAGCCGCAGGCCATGAAGCTGGCCACGAAGACGATCACGATGACCAGCGCCAGCTCGACGTGGTTGAGCGCGTACAGGGTTCGTGCCCGCGAGAGGTCGGGTGCTCGGCCGCGTCGCAGGTCGCGCCGCCAGCGGATGAACGTCAGCATCGGCCAGAGCTCCAGGGCGAAGACCGCCCCGAACAGGCAGCTTCGTCCAGAACAGGCTCGAGGCGAGATAGAACTGGGTCCCCTTCTCGAGCCCGCCGAACGCGCGCAGGACGCCCGTCACGATCCAGAGCACCGCCGCGACGCCCCAGAGGGTGTCGGCCACGAAGAGCGGTCGGAGGTGGTCCCCATCTCCTGCGAGGTGCCAACGGTCCCCCACCGGTAGGCCGGATCCGGCCGGATCGCCCGGATCTCCTTCTCGAGCGCGTCGAGCGCCTCCTGCTGGGAGTGGCCGGGCCGGATGTTGGCGGTCACGGTGACCACGCGCCGGCGGCCCAGGCGGTCCACCTGCGAGGGTCCCTGCGTCTCCTCGAAGTGCGCCACATGCTCGAGGGTGACGGCGCCGAGCCGGCTCGACCGGACGACGAGCTGGCGGAGCGCGGCCGGGTCGGTGCGCGCTCGCCCCGCGGCCCGCGCGTGCACCTCGTACTGCTCGCCGCGCTCGTTGTAGGTGGAGACCTGGCGGCCACCGACCATGACGCCCAGGGTGTCGGCCGCGTCCGCGACCTGGACGCCCAGCTCGGCCGCCTTGGCCCGGTCGAGCTGGACCGCGAGCTCCGGCTTGCCGAGCACCAGGGTCGTGTCCACGTCCACCGCGCCGGGCGTCCGCTCGAGGGCCGCGGTGAGCCGCCGCGAGTACTCGGCGAGCCGCTCGAGGTCCGGGCCGGAGACGAAGAACGCGACCTCCTTGTTCATCAGCCCGCCGCCGGAGATGGCCGCGACCTGGGAGACGCTGGTCCGGAGGTGCTCCGGCTCGAACGTCGGGAGCACGTCCCGGCGCACCCGCTCCATGAGCGCGAACTGGCTCTCGCGGCGCGCCTCCACCGGGGCCAGCTTGACGAAGACCGCGCCGAGGTTCGCCGTGCGCCGGTCGTCGTTGCCCACGAGCGTGATCGTGTAGAGGACGCCCGGGAGCCGGCGCACCTCGCGGCCGATGCGGGTGCCGATCAGCTCCGTCTGCTCGACCGTGGTGCCCTCGGGGGCGCGAAAGCCGACCTCGAACTGCGCCTCGTCGTTCTTCGGCAGGAAGTCCTTCCCGACCAGCCAGAAGAGCGGGACGACGGAGAGCAACGAGACCACCGACGCCGCCACGATCACCCACCGGTGGGCCATCGACCAGGCGAGGATCCGCGCGTAGCCGGCCTCGAGGGCGTGGAACGCGCGGGACTCCTTGGAGGTGTGCCGGGCGGTCCGGTCGATCGAGAGCCAGCGGCTTGCCAGCATGGGCGTGAGCGTGAAGGCGACGAACATTGACACGAGGATCGCGAAGGCCATCGTCAGCCCGAACGAGTTGAGGAATCGCCCCACGATGCCCCCCATGGGTCGAACTCCTCCTGCATCGAGCGGCCGATCGCCGCGAGCGAGGCGAGGAGGTCGGGCAGGATGGGTGCGGCCCCATCCGCGACGAGGTTCGCGGCCTGGACCAGGGTGTTAGGATCGAGGGGCGCCATGGCGACACCGATGCGGCTCCATGATACACGAGCGGTGACGGCGCCGTCCGGCGCCACGGGCGCGGCGTGACCGAGCCCGTCTCCGCCCGCGACGCCGCGACAGTCGTGCCCGCCCGCGACGCGCCGAGCGGCATCGAGGTCCTGCTCCTCGAGCGCCACGCCGCGAGCCCGATGTCGCCCGGCGCCTTCGCGTTTCCCGGGGGGCGTGTCGAGGCGACGGACGCCGCGCCCGATGGCGAGCGCCTGTGCCGCGGCCTCACGGCCGCGGAGGCCGCCGCGACCCTGCCCGACGTGTGGCCCCCCCAGCGGGCCCTCGGCTTCTGGATCGCGGCGCTCCGCGAAGCGTTCGAAGAGGCGGGCCTCCTCCTCGCCTACGACCGCGGCGGCAGCCCCTTCGCGCCCGACGCGCGGGCGCGGGAGCGGCTCGCCGTCCATCGCGCCCGCTGCCGGAAGGCCCCGGGCGCGTTCGCCGCGATGCTGGCGGTCGAGAGCCTCACGCTCGCCACGGATCGCATGGCCTACTGGGCGCACTGGATCACGCCCGAGGAGCGCCCGCGCCGCTACGACACCCGGTTCTTCGTCGCCGCCGCCTTCACCGACGCCGCGCCCGAGCCTGACGGCGTGGAGGTGGTGGGGTGGCCCTGGATCGCGCCGGCCGCGGCGCTGGCCGAGCAGGGCGCGGGTCGGCTCGTCCTCCCGGTCCCCACGCAGCGCGTCCTGGCCTCGCTCGCGCCGCACGGGAGCGTCGCCGCGGTCCTCGCGGCCGCGCTCGGGCGGGACATCCGGCCGATCCGGCCGCGGATCGTGCGCGACGCCGGTCGCGAGCGCATCCTCCTGCCTGGCGACCCAGGCTACTTCTAAGCGGCCGCCGCGGGTCCTTATACTCTGTCCGTCGCTGGGAGTCGGGGAGAGAATAGCAC
>CAYQDR010000005.1:0-73803 GCA_964416315.1 uncultured bacterium | reverse complement strand
GTCCCAGAGAAAGTCTGTCGCCGGGCTCGCCCCGCGCGCCCGGGCTCGTCACCCGTTCGCCTCCTTCCGCGATTCGCCGAATCGCGAAAGGAAGCCGAAGGGGTCCCACTTCGCCCGGGACCCCGCGGGGCTCACCCGGCGCCACCCGCGGCGCACCTGTCGTGTCAGAGCTTCTTCATGTTCTCGACGATGGCCGTGGCGAACTCGGAGCACTTCACCTCCTTCGCCCCCTCCGTGAGACGGGCGAAGTCGTAGGTCACGATCTTCTGGGCGATGGCCGCCTCGAGGCCGCGGATGATCCGGTCGGCCGCGTCGGTCCAGCCCATGTAGCGGAGCATCATCTCCCCCGAGAGGATGACCGAGCCGGGGTTGACCTTGTCCTGACCGGCGTACTTCGGCGCCGTGCCGTGCGTCGCCTCGAAGAGGGCGTGCCCGGACTGGTAGTTGATGTTGCCTCCCGGGACGATCCCGATCCCGCCGACCTGCGCCGCGAGCGCGTCGGAGAGCAAGTCGCCGGCCAGGTTCGGCGCCGCGATCACGTCGAACTCGTCCGGACGCGTCAGGATCTGCTGGAGGAAGGCGTCGGTGATCGCGTCCTTGATCAGGATCTTTCCCGCCGGCGGCTTCCCGCCGCACTCCTCCCAGCTCACCGTCCGGTCCCCGAACTCGCGCTTCGCGAGCGCGTAGCCCCACTTCATGAACATCCCTTCCGTGTATTTCTGGATGTTCCCCTTGTGGACCAGCGTCACGTTGCGCCGGTCGTGCTCGATCGCGTAGCGGATCGCCGCGCGGATCAGCCGCTCCGAGCCCTCGCGGGAGATCGGCTTGATCCCGATCGAGGACGAGCCGGGAAAGCGGATCTTCCGGACCCCCAGCTCCTGCTGGAGGAAATCGATGATCTTCCGCGCCTCGGGGGTCCCGGTCTCCCACTCGATGCCGGCGTAGATGTCCTCGGTGTTCTCCCGGAAGATCACCATGTCCACGGCCTCGGGCCGCTTCACCGGTGAGGGCACGCCCTTGAAGTAGCGGACGGGCCGGAGGCACACGTAGAGGTCGAGCTCCTGGCGGAGGGCGACGTTCAGGCTCCGGAAGCCCTCGCCGATCGGGGTCGTCAGCGGCCCCTTGATCGCCACCAGGTACTCCCGGATGACGTCGAGGGTCTCCGGCGGCAAGAGGTTCGGCGGACAGTCGCTGCCGTACACGGCCTTTGCCTTCTCGCCCGCGTAGACCTCGGCCCAGGCGATCCGGCGCTTGCCCCGGTAGGTCTGCTCGACGGCGCCGTCGAGCACGCGCACTGCCGCCCGCCAGATGTCCGGCCCCGTCCCGTCGCCTTCGATGAAGGGGACGACCGGGGTGTCGGGGACCTGGAGCTTGCCGTTCGAAATGCTGATCCGCTCGCCGGCAGGGATCTTCACCCGACCTGGCATGTGCGCCTCCCCTCCCCGCCGCGCGCTCAGGTGAGCGCGTTGAGCGCGGAGCCCGCGCGAAACCAGCCGATCTGCTCGTCCGTCAGGGTGTGGCGGGTCGTGATCGTGACCGTGCGGCCGTCCGGCTTGTGGACGCGGACCTCGACGGGCCGGCCCGGCGCGAGCCTGTCGAGCCCCACGACCGAGACGCGGTCCGGCTGCTCGAACAGGTCGTAGTCCTTGGGATCGGCGAACGTGAGCGCGAGGATGCCCTGCTTCTTGAGGTTGGTCTCGTGGATGCGGGCGAAGCTCTTGACGATGACGGCCCGGGCCCCGAGGTAGCGTGGCGACATCGCCGCGTGCTCGCGGCTCGACCCCTCGCCGTAGTTCTCGTCTCCGACGACCACCCAGCCGACCCCTTTGGCCTTCCAGTCGCGCGCGATCTTCGTGAAGAGGACCCCGGTCTCGCCGGTCAGGGCGTTGACGCCCTTCCCCGTCTCCCCGCTGAAGGCGTTGATCGCCCCCAGGAACATGTTGTCGCTGATCCGGTCGAGGTGCCCGCGGTAGCGCAGCCAGGCGCCGGCCGGGGAGATGTGGTCCGTCGTCGTCTTGCCCTTGGTCTTCACGAGGATCGGGAGCCGCTCGAAGTCCTTCCCGTCCCAGCGCGGGAACGGCAGGAGGAGCTGGAGGCGCTCGCTCGTCGGCGAGATCTCCACCCGGACCGAGTCCCCGTCCTCGGCCGGCGCCTCGTACCCCTCCTCGCCCCGCGCGAAGCCGTCCCGCGGCAGCTCCTCCCCCTCGGGCGGCGTGAACCGGAACGGGTGCCCGTCGGGGCCCGGGAGCGTCCCGTGGACCGGGTCGAACTCGAGCGTGCCCGCGAAGGCGAGCGCGGTGACGATCTCGGGGCTCGTCAGGAACGAGAGCGTCGCGGCGCTCCCGTCGTTACGCCCCGGGAAGTTGCGGTTGAAGGAGGACACGATCGTGTTGGTCTCCTCCCGCCCCACGTCGGAGCGCTTCCACTGGCCGATGCACGGGCCGCAGGCGTTCGCGAGCACGGTGCCGCCCATCCGCTCGAACGTCGCCATGATCCCGTCGCGCTTGATCGTCTGGAAGATCCGCTCGGAGCCCGGGGTGACGAGGAACGGCGTCCTCGCGCGGAGCCCCGCCTTGAGCCCCTGCATGGCGACGTGCGCGGCGCGCCGCATATCCTCGTACGAGGAGTTGGTGCAGGAGCCGATCAGGGCCGCCTTGATCGCCGCCGGCCAGCCGTTCGCCCGCACGTCCGCCGCGAGCTTCGAGATCGACCGGGCCCGATCGGGCGAGTGGGGCCCGACGACGTGGGGCTCGAGTGCCGAGAGGTCGATCTCGACGAGCTCGTCGTAGAACCGCTTCGGGTCCTCGAGGACCTCCGCGTCCGGGACCAGATGCTCGCGGTGCGCCTCGGCGAGCGCGGCGATCTCCGCGCGCTCGGTGGCGCGGAGGTAGGTCGCCATGCGAGCGTCGAACGCGAAGACCGACGTCGTCGCGCCCAGCTCCGCCCCCATGTTGCAGATCGTCCCCTTGCCGGTCGCGCTGATCGACGCGGCGCCGGGACCGAAATACTCGATGATCTTGTTCGTCCCGCCCTTGACCGTGAGCAGCCCGCAGAGGTAGGTGATGACGTCCTTCGGGGCGCTCCACCCGGCGAGCTTGCCCGTGAGATGGACGCCGATCAGTTTGGGGTGGAGCACCTCCCACGGGAGCCCCGCCATGACCTCGCCACAGTCGACGCCGCCCACGCCGATCGCGAGCATCCCGAGACCGCCCGCGTTCGGCGTGTGCGAGTCGGCCCCGATCATGAGCCCGCCGGGGAAGGCGTAGTTCTCGAGCACGACCTGGTGGATGATCCCCGACCCGGGCCGCCAGAAGCCGATGCCGTACTTCCGCGAGGCGGAACGGAGGAAGGCGTAGACCTCGTCGTTCTCGGTGAGCGCCCGCACCGTGTCGGGGGACGCCCCCGTCTCGGCGCGGATCAGGTGGTCGCAGTGCATCGTCGAGGCCACGGCGATGCGCTTCTTCCCGGCCTGCATGAACTGGAGGAGCGCCATCTGGCCGGTCGCGTCCTGCATCGCCACCCGGTCCACGCGCAAGCGCAGGGTGGCTTTGCCGCGCTCCCAGCCCTGGCTCGTCCAGTCCTGGACGTGGGCGACGAAGACCTTCTCGGAGAGGGTGAGGGGGCGGCCCCACTCCCGCCGTGCCCGCGCCACCCGCTCGCCCATGGAGCCGTAGAGCGCGCGGACCTCAGCCGCCATGGCAGTCCCCCTCCAAAGATATCGCCTCCAATCCGCGCGGGACGGGAGGCGAGCACACCCTGGCTTCGATGCTACCCCGCGCCCCCGGGGGTGTCAAGGCGGCGGGCAGCGCTAAGTAGCCGGAATCTAAGTCTCGGGAAACAGTGACCGCACGGCTCGACGCCGGAGCCGCAGGATCGAGTCGGCGGGAGAGAGCTCCATCGGGCAGACGGCCGTGCACTGCGCCTGGCCATGGCAGCGGACCACGCCGTCCTCGCCGAAGAGCGCCTCCCACCGCGCCGGCAGGCCCCCGTCCCGGCGGTCCGCGACCAGGGTCCACGCCCGGTTGAGCGCCGCCGGCCCGGGAAACCGCGCATCCCAGCGCACCATCGTGCACGCCGAGAGGCACGCCCCGCACCCGATGCACTCGATGGCGGGGTCGATGACGGCGCGCTCGGCGCTGCCCGACGCGATCGGCGCGACCGCGCGGGCTGCGGGGTCGCGGGGCGCGAAGGACGCGCCCGCCGCCTTCATCCGCTGGACGAACGGCGCCATCTCCACCACGAGGTCACGAATCAGCGGGAAATGATAGAGAGGACGAATGGTTGCGGCCTCGGTCCTCAGACCGGACAGAAGGGTGCGGCACGCCCACCGCTCGCGCCCGTCCACGACCAGGGCGCACGAGCCGCACATCCCGACCCGGCAGGCGTAGCGGAACGCGAGATCGGGGGCGAGCGTCTCGCGGAGCTGGACGAGAGCGTCGAGCACCGTCGTCCGCTCACCCCGCTCGACGGGGAACTCGTCGAAACGCGCGGCCGGCGCCTCGGGACCCCAACGGAACACGCGGAGGATCACTTCACGGCCTCGACCCACAGGCTCTCCCGCTCCCGGTTGTCCAGCTCGACGATCTCCGCGTGAGGGCTCGCGGTTTCCCCGTACCGGCAGCGGGTGACTTCGGTGAAGCCGGCCTTGGCGAGGAGCTCCGCGACGAAGTCGTACGTGAAGATCGAGCGGAGCGCGCCGTACCAGAGCATCTGGACGCAGAGCTTTCCGCCGAGGCTTCGGGCCTCCGAGTCCGGGATCAGGAAGTACCGGTGGTCACCTCGTCGGTAGGCGTCGATGGCCCGGTCGAGGTCGGGGAGCGCGAGCCGGAGCACGCCGCCGGGCTTGAGCACCCGGTGAAGCTCCTGCAAGGCCGGCAGGAGGTCGCGGTGGGGCAGGTCCTGGAGCGCGTGGATGCTCACGGCGTAGTCGAGGCTGTCGGCCGGGAGCGGGAGGCCGTCGCGGATGTCGCCGACGAGGTCCACGCCGGGGCGAGCCTTGCAGTCGGAGTTGAGCCAGCCGGCCCGCGCAACGGTGCCGCACCCCCAGTTGAGCCGCCGCAGAGTCGTCCGCCGCCCGTCGCTCAGTACCACCGCCACCACCAGACCAGTGCGAACAGCGCGACACCGAGCACCAGCGCCGCACCGAAGAGGACCCGATGCAGCCGGACCGGTAGCCCGAGGTCGAGGAGGATCGCGCGGACGCCCAAAAGCCCATGCAGGAGGACGAGGCCGAGCAGCGTGGCCTGGATCGCCCGGAGGAACGGGTTGCGGATGTGAAGCGCGATCACGAGGACGAGCGCCACGGCCGCCGCGCGCTGGATGAGCCACGCCCAGAGGCCGAGCCGCGTGCCGCGCCAGGCGTCGCGGCTCGTCCAGTCGCGGTGGAGCACCGGCGCGGGCTCGTCAGCCACCGGGCTTGACCCCGCGGATCGCCCACGCCCGGGCGATCAGGTGGATCGCTTCCTGCTTCATGACCGTCGCCTGACCTCGACGCGGCCGGCCTTCGGGTCCACGCGCACCCAGTCCCCGGTCCGGACGACCTCCATCGGGTCCGGCCTCAGCCGGTCCATGAGGGCGACGCCGGCCAGGACCGCCCCCTGGACCATCACGGGGTTCGCCCAGCCGAAGAGCATCGCGACGGGCGCGAGGTCCCGGGCCTTGAGGTCCAGCAGTGCCCACGAGGTCGCGAAGCCGCCTTTGGCGACCGGGCAGACGAACACCTTCCCCGCGATCGACCGGCCGTGGAGCGCGTGCGACTCGCGGGCGATGACGCCGGTCGCGCGGTCCAGGTCGTATCGCGCGCTGAAGCCCTCGGGCGAGACGAGCGCCTCCCCCTCCACGGGGTCGCCGACCCCGGAATGGCCGGTGAGGACGACGGCGGCGTCAGCCGTCATCGGGCGACCCGCCCCGTGACCGCCGCGTCCACGCACTCCGCGGTCGGGCGGAAGATCGGGTTGTAGCCGGACCCGCCGATGATGTTGGCGAGCTTGGCCGAGTCGGTGACGATCGTCCGGAAGCCGTGGCGCCGCGCGAGCTCGCGCGGCGTCATGATGTAGTAGCACACGCCGACGGCGATCCGGCCTCCGGCCGCCTCGATGGTCCGGGTGTAGCCCAGGCGGTCGGCGAGCGCCTTGACCTCGGCGCTGGTCGTGAGCAGGAGCATCGTGCGCCGGTGGACCCGCCTGCCGTCCAGGAGCCCCGCGAGCTGGCGAACCTCGAAGATCGACAGGTGCGGCGTGCCGAAGACGACGAGGTCCACCTCCGCGCGCTCGGCCACGAAGCTCCGGTACGCGCGCTGGAGGTCCCCCGGCTCGACGACGATCCGTCCCCGCGGCGGCCGCCCTCCGAAGGCGTCCTCGAGGGTCCGCGCCTCGGGCGTGCTCCCGACCAGGTGGAACATCGCGAGGGAGCCGTAGCTGGCGAGCGCCGCCCCGAGCTGCTTGAGCCCGTCGGCGCTCGGCTCGACGCCGAGCCCCGTGAAGACGGGGACGAGCCAGTAGTTCGTGAGCTGCCGCCCCACGAGGCACCCGAGCGCCCCCCAGTCGCTCGCGCTCCGGGGCTGGTCTCGCAACTCGACGAGGTGCGTCCCGAGCCGGCACTCGGGGAGGTGCATCCCGTAAGCCGGGACGCGGCCGGTGAGCGCCGCGGCATACGACGCGGGCCCACCCTCGAAGTTCGACCGGGCCCCGGCCACTGCGTTGGCCCAGATCACGGTGCCGGTGTCGCCCCACGCCAGGTGCTCGCCGAAGCGCGGCTGGCAGATCGACTGATAGTTCGTGCAGCTGTCGAGCGGGATGGCGCCCATCGTCACGACCAGCTCGCGCAGGCGCTGCTCCTTCCGGGCGACCTCCTCGGGCTGGCCGAGCTCGCGGTAGCAAGCGAAGTCCACGTTGCGCGAGTTGGTCGTGGTCGGGACGACGAAGCGCGCGCCCTCGCGGGCGAGCTCCTCGACGAACGCGAGGCCCGCGTCGCCCATGGACTCGGCGTCGCCGGTGAGGTGGGCCGAGGTCACCGGCACCATCTCCTCGGCGCCGAAGAACTCGCCCGTCGCGATCTGCATCTCGAGCGCCCGCCGCGCGGGCTTGCCCCGGTGCCCCGCCAGGATCGCCGCCTCTTCAGCCGTCAGCTTCACCGGGTCGCGCTCCGCCCGCAAGGTAGTCGGCGGGCCGGGAGTTGTCAAGGAACGCCGGGCCTGCTAGAAGGGGGTCCGACGCCATCTCCCCGGAGGTGACCCATGGCCCAGCTCGTCGTCCTCGGCGCCGGGACCCCGACGCCGACGCCCCACCGCTTCGGCTCGGCCTTCGCGCTCCACGTCGGCGGCGAATACCTCATGTTCGACTGCGGGCCGGCCGCCACCTACAAGCTCGTCAAGGCCGGGATCTTCCCCACGCAGGTCGACTACCTCTTCTTCACCCACCACCACTTCGACCACGACGTGGACTACCCCTGCTTCCTCCTCTGCCGCTGGGACCAGTCTGTCGGCAAGGAGAACACCCTCCAGGTCTTCGGGCCCACGCTCACCGAGACCATCACGGAGCGCATCCTCGGGGAGCACGGCGCCTTCGTCCACGACTGGAAGGCGCGCGTGAACCACCCGTTGAGCCAGCGCGTCCACGTGAACCGCGGCGGCACGCTCCCGCGGAAGCCGCCGCACGTGCTCGCGAAGGACGTCGGCCCGGGCGTCGTGCACCGCGGGCGGGAGTGGACGGTCCGCGCCGCCCCCGCCGAGCACGTCCAGCCCTGGCTCGACTCCCTCGCCTACCGGCTCGACTCGGCCGACGGCAGCGTCGTCTTCACCGGCGACACGCAGCCGTGCCGGAGCGTGGTGGAGCTGGCGCGCGGCGCGGACGTGATGCTCTGCATGTGCTGGGACGACCAGGCGCGGATGGAGGCCAACGGCGAGGCCCCGGGTCAGTGCGGCACGGCGGGGGCCGCCGAGATGGCCCGCGAGGCCGGCGTGAGAAAGCTCGTCCTCGTCCACATCGGCCCGCACCTCGCCGGTCACGGCCCGATGGAGAAGGGCATCGGCGACGTGCGCCGGATCTACGACGGCGAGCTCGTCTTCGGCGAGGAGTTGATGACGCTCCGCGTGTGACGGGAGTGCGGCTCGCGCGAGCGGGTCATTGCGCGACGACCAGCCGGTCGCGGCCTTCGTGCTTGGCACGGTACAGGGCGGCATCAGCCGCAAGGAGGAGAGCGTGCCCGCTCGCGCCGTGGTCGGGGAACGTGGCCACGCCGAGGGAGAGGGTGACCGGCCCGAGCACGTCGCCCCGATAAGGCACCCGGAGTAATCGGACCCCCTCACGGAGCTGCTCCGCACGCTCACGGGTCGCGTCCAACGACGCCTCCGGCAGGATGAGCGTGAACTCCTCCCCGCCGTAGCGGCACGCGATGTCTTCCGCGCGAATGTGCGCGCGCAGGAAGGTGCACAAGGCGCTCAGCAGCGTGTCGCCCGCCTCATGGCCCAACTCGTCGTTGAAGCGTTTGAAGTGATCGATGTCGAGCATGATGATCCCGAGCGGGGTGGCGCTGCGTCCAGCCCGGCGCACCTCGCGTTCGAGCGACTCTTCCATGTACCGCCGGTTGAACAGACCCGTGAGGGGATCACGGATCGCCTGGCTCCGCAGCGTCTCCTGTAGCTTCAAGTTCGCCAGCGCCAGGGCGATGTGTTCGGCCACGGTCACCGCGAGCCGCTGGTGAGACTCCCGCGCGTCCTCCAGGGAGGGATCGGACGGACTCGACCTGGACCGTCCCCCCCGCAGGTGCAGCACCCCCAGCGGCTCGCCCTGCGCCATCATCGGGACGCAGAGGTACCGGGCCGTGGGCGATCGGTCCACGTGCCGGCAGAGCAGTCCCGAGGCCAGCCCCTCGACGAAGTGCACCCGCCCGCGGCGGAGGGCCCAGCACCGGTCCGGCGTGAAGACGCGCTCACCCGGCGCCAGTCGACCCCAGACGGCGACGACCTCCACGAGATTCTGTCCGACCCGAAAGATACCCAGTGCGCCCGAATCGCCGGGGAACAGTTTCTGACCGAACTGGGCGACGACCGTGTGGGCTTCCTCGGCGGTGAGGCAGGTCTGGAGCAGCTCGCCCATTTCGCTGAGCAAGGCGATCTGGCGGGTACGTTCTTCGAGCTCTGTCACCCAGCCGCTCAGCTTTCTGTTCGCGTCCTCCAGCGCCGCTTCGGCTTGCTTGCGCTCGGTGATGTCGCGGGCGATACCCTGCACGCCGAGAGGCTTCCCGTCCTGGGATATCAGCCGGGTGCTGACCTCCACCGGCACGCCGCGGCCATCCTTCGCCACGATCTCCAGCTCGTAGACGATCGGTGTCCCTCCAGCTATCTGTCGGGCGATCATCTGCCACGCGAGCTCGCGATGTGCCGGGGCCACGACCGCGTCGACGAAGTTCATCGTGAACGCTTCATCGCGCGTGTAACCCGTCATCTGCTCGCCGGCCTTGTTGAGCGAGGTGAAGTTCCCGGCGAGGTCGAGGGCGTAGACGAGGTCGGTGGCGTTCTCGACGAGCTCGCGGTAACGCTTCTCGCTCTGCTGCAGCGCCTTCTCCGCCATGCGCCGCTGGGTGATCACCGCGCCCAGGACGAGGGCCGTGGCCGCCATAACGCTCATGAAGATCTGCAGCAGCAGCAGGCTCTCGGTGAGCGTCTTCCCGAGGAACGGGCCGACCTGCCGCGCCGTGCCCCAGATCGCGATCGCCGAAACCACGAGGGTCGCCGCCGCCGCCCCGCGTGGACCGAACCGCAGCGCCGCCCAGATCACGAAGGGGAACACGATGAATGCCAGAGGGTACGTGGTGGCATCGGTGGTGAGGGAACCGCCGAACACGATCTCGCTGACGGTCACCAGGGTCACCAGCAACGCGCCGGCCTCGACGTACTGCCGCCACGGCCTGGTGAGCCGGAGCGGCGCGCTGCCCCACGTCAGCAGCACCGGAGCGACCACGAGCGCGCCCATGGCGTCCCCCAACCACCACTGCCACCACAGCTGCCCGTACGCGGCCCAGGAGGCGGCGCCACCGAGGCAGAGACTGGCGACGCCGATCGTGGCGCTGACCATGGTGCTCAGGCCTGCCGAAAGAACCAGCAGCCCGAGCACATCCTGAAGCAGCTCGAACGACGGACGGAACTGGCCGACGCGGCGAAGCAGGTAGGCCCCCGAAAGCGCCTCCAGGGTGTTTCCGGTGGCGATGCCGGCCGCCGTGGCGAGCGACACCTCGGTGGTCGCATTGGCCAGGAACGCTCCCAGGGCGACGCCGGGCCAGTAGCGGTACCCGAGCAGCAGGAGTGCCGCGAGGGCGATCCCCGTCGGGGGCCAGACGAGCGAGACGTTCTGGTGCACGCCGGCCAGCGAGAGCCCGAGCTTCGCCGCGGCGGAATAGATGGCCGCGAGCGCCCCCACGCACGCCCAGTAGGCGAGAAACCGGCTACCGGAGAAGCGCAACGGCACTAGGGCTCCCAGCCGGCACGCACCCCAGGGGGAGAGCAGCCGCGGCCGGGCGGCGTGGAGGACTGAGGGTCAGAGGGGGCGACGCTGCGCCGGTAGTCCGGACAGCACGGCGAGCTGCCGCGTCGAGCAACGCGACGCCGCCGATGCGGCCCGCGAGCGTCCTCACCGGCCGCAGCCAGCACCGCACGGGAGCGACAGGGCGCAGCTGCATCTCGGGTCCGCCTTCCGCAGGCGATCACACCGCCAGGCGCCCGACCCGTTCGCTCGGTGGTGTCCCAGGGGGGCAGCGGTCAGCGCCGTCTGCCCCGGCTACTCTGCCTCCCGCTGATTATCTCACCACTTCACGTGAGGTCCGCATCAGGTGAATTCCCCCGCACTCCCGAATGAGACCCGGACGATCGAACGCGGCCCACCGGGGAGCAAGTCCGTGCGCTGCCGGGTCTTTCCCGCCCCTCATGCCCCTCAGTGGCAGCAGCCGGCCGCGCGCTCGTCCGGCGTTCCGCCACCGCCGGCCAAGAGGCGCTTCGCCGGCTTTGCCGGCGCAACTCTGACCGAGACTACCGCCGGATGCCGATCTTGGTGGCCATGTCGGTGTAGCCCTCGACCTCCTTCTCCACGAAGGCCCGCATCTCGGCGGCGCTCAGGTGGTCGATGTTCAGGCTGATCCGCTCGGCGCCGGTGACGAACGCGGGGTCCTTCACCATCTCGGCGATGGCCTCCTCCCACTTCTTCACGATGGGGTCGGGCGTGCCCGCCGGGAAGGCGACCGACGCCCACCACTGGACGCGCACGCCCTTCATGACGCCCTGCTCCTCGGCCGTCGGCACGTCGGGGATGTACCGGACGCGCGCGGGGGAGAGCACGGCGAGGAGCTTGATCTTCCCGGCCTTCCACATCGCCTGGGCCTCGGCCACCGAGTGGATCGAGAGCGCGACGTGGCCGCCGGCGAGCTTCGCGAAGGAGTCCGCGGCCCCCTCGGTGATCACCATCTTCGTCTTGGTCGGGTCCACGCCGATCTGGGTCATCCAGTCGTAGGCGGTATAGCGGGAGGGCCCGGCCGGCCCCACCGTGGACCAGACGAGCTCGGTGGGGTTCGCCTTCACCCAGTCGGAGAACTCCTTGAAGTTCTTCCAGGGCGCGTCGGCCTTCACCGCGAAGACCATCGGGTCGCGGACGATCCGCCCCGCGTACTTCCGGTCGGCCAGCGTGAGCATCGGGGTCTTCGAGGCCCCGATGTGCATCGAGGAGGTCGTGTGGATGTCGATGAGCACCGTGTAGCCGTCGGGCCGACCCTCCTTGAGCGCGGCCCGGGCGCCGATCATCCCGCCCCCGCCCGGCTTGTTCACGACGAGGATGGGAGTGTTCCACTTCTTGCCCAGGTAATCGGCGACGAGGCGCGCGGTGAGGTCCGTCCCCCCGCCGGGGACGAACGGCACGATGATCTCGATGGGCTTGGTCGGGTAGTCCTGCGCCCACGCGCCCATCGGGGTGAGGAGCAGGAACACCGCCAGGAGCCAGCGCAGGACGATCCGGGTACGAGGCCACCGCATGCTCGGGTCCCTCCCTGTGTTCGAATCGTTCGCTACAGCGCCATCTCCTCCGCCGTCGCCTCCCGAACCCGCTGCGCGGCGTAGCGCACCAGCAGGAGCGAGGAGAGGAGGAGGGCCACCGCCAGGACGATCAGCGTCAGCGAGATGCCCCGCTGGAGGAAGATGAGGGGGCTCCCGCCGCTCATCGAGAGCGACTGGATCAGGTACTTCTCGAGGAGCGGCCCCAGGATGTACGCGAGCAGCAGCGGCGCGAGCGGCCACTGGTGCTTCCGCAGCAGGTAGCCCACCGCCCCGAACACCAGGCTCACCCCCACGTCGAACATGCTGTTGCGCACCGAGTAGGCGCCCAGGACCGAGAGGAGCAGGATCAGCGGGCCCAGCACGCCGTAGGGGATGCGGGTGAGCCACACCCACATGCCGATCAGCGGGAGGTTCAGGACGAGCAGGATGAGGTTCCCGATGTAGAAGCTCGCGATGACGGTCCACACGAACTCGGGGTTCTTCTCGAAGAGGAGCGGACCCGGCTGGAGGCCGTAGACCAGGAGCCCCCCGAGGAGAACCGCCAGCGGCGCCGAGGCCGGGATGCCCAGCGCCAGCAGGGGAACGAAGCCCGCCGAGGAGGTCGCGTTGTTGGCCGCCTCGGGCGAGGCCACGCCTTCGATGGCGCCCTTACCGAAGCGCTCGGGGTGCCGGGCGAGCTTCTTCTCGGCGTCGTAGGCGAGGAACACGGTCACGCCGGGCGCGCAGCCCGGCAGGAGGCCGAGGACGAAGCCGATCCCGGTGCCGCGGAGGATCGCGGGGCTGGCCTGCCGGAGGTCCGCCCAGCTCGGGAAGACGTTCCGGATCTTCTCGGCGATCGCCACGCGCGCCTCCTCGAGCCCGAGGAAGACCTCGGAGATGGCGAAGAGGCCGACCACCAGGGCGATCAGGTCCACGCCGCTCATGAGGAGCGTCCAGCCGAAGGTGAAGCGCGGCTCCGCCGTGGACGGTCCCAGCCCGATCAGCGAGATGAAGTACCCGAGCAGCGCCATCGCGAACCCCTTGGCGAGCGAGCTGCCCGAGAGCGAGACGATGACCGTGACGGCGAGCAGCATGAGACCGAAGTACTCGGGCGGGCCGAACCGCAGCGCCTGGTCCGCGAGGAACGGCGCGAAGAACGTGAGCCCCACCACGCCGAGGGTGCCCGCGAAGAAGGAGCCGATGGCGGAGATCCCGAGGGCGACTCCGCCCCTCCCCTGCTGCGCCAGCGGGTAGCCGTCGAGGCAGGTCGGGACGGACGCCACCTCGCCCGGGATGTTGAGGAGGATCGCGGTCGTCGAGCCGCCGTACATCGCGCCGTAGTAGATCCCGGCGAGCATGATGATGGCCGGCACGGGTTGGAGCACCGTGGTCAGCGGGAAGAGGATGGCGATGGCGGCCGTCGGACCGAGCCCGGGGAGGACGCCGACGAGCGTGCCGAGGAGCGAGCCCACGAGGGCCATCAGCAGGTTCGTGGGGGAGAGCGCCGCCGCGAAGCCGCCGGCCAGGTGGCCGAGGACGTCCACGCCTCAGAACCCCAGCACGCCCCCGGGGAGCGGCTCGACGAGCCACACCCGGAACACGAGGTAGAGCGCGCCCGTCGTCAGGCCACCGGACAGGAGGGCGATCGGCCAGCGGTAGCCACCCATCCCGCGGAAGAGCCCGGTGGAGGCGAGCGCGGTGCTCGCCGTGTAGCCGAGATACGGCAGGATCACCCAGTAGGCCGCCAGCACGCCCGCCCCGAGGATCATCCGCATGCGGGGCTCGCCGTACGGCACGGCCACCTTCACCCGCGGCAAGCGCGCCAGGAGGAGGATGTGGGCCCCCAGGAGGAGCATCGCGGCCCCGACGATCATGGGGAAGGTGTCGTCGCCCACGACGGCGCCCGCGACCATCTCGGTTCTCAGGGCGCGGAGCCGGCGTCCCTCCCAGAGGGCGAGGATCCCCAGGAGGACGAGCGCCCCGCCGACGATCCGGCCCTCCCTCCCGCGCGGGCCGATCATGCTGGGCTCAGTCGCCGATCTCGACGAGCGCCGGGGGCGCCGGGGCTTCCGGCCGCGCCCGCGTGAGCCGCACCGGCTCCGTCCAGATCGCCACCCCGCCGTTCCGCTGCGCCGCCGTCACGTTGACCAGCCAGCGCGCGTTGTCGGCCGTGGGGTGATCCGCCCGGTAGTGGGCGCCGCGGCTCTCGCGGCGCTCGAGCGCGCTCCGGGCGATGAGCCGCGCCGCGAGGCACTGGTTCCGCGCGTCGAGCCAGGTCTGCCAGGCGAGGCTGTACGCGGGCCCGCCGGGCACCGACGTCGCCTCGAGCCGTGCCGCGATCTCCTCCAGCTCCGCGAGCCCCGTCTCGAGCCCCGCCTCCGTCCGGACCAGGCCCCCCCGCTCCCACATGAGGTCGCGCATCCGCGCACGGAGCGCGACCGTCTCGTCGCGCCCCCGTCGCCCGAGCGGCGCTCGCGCCACGGCGGCGCGGGCCTCGGCGTCCCGCTCGCCGAGCTTCGGCCACTCCCGGCCGGCGACCCAGTCCGTCATGACGTCGCCCGCGATCCCGCCGAAGACCGTCGAGTCGGCGACGCCGTTGCCGCCGAGGCGGTTCGCGCCGTGGACGCCACCCGCGTCCTCGCCAGCGGCGAAGAGGCCCTCGAGCGCCGTCCGGCACTCCGGGTCGATGACGACGCCCCCCATCAGGAAGTGCGCCGTCGGCGTCACGGGAACCGGCCGGCGGGCGAGGTCCAGGCCGAAGTCCCGGCAGCGCCGGACCATGCCGCGGAAGTTCCGCTCGACGAGCTCCACCCCGAGGTGGGAGACGTCGAGCCAGACGCCGCCCTCGGGCGTCCCGCGGCCCTCGGCGATCTCGAGGTAGCTCGCGCGGGCCACGACGTCGCGCGTCGAGCGCTCGAGCCGCTCGGCATCGTGGCGCGCCATGAAGCGCTCGCCCCCGGCGTTGTAGAGGCGCCCGCCGGCGCCACGTAAGCCCTCCTCGAGGAGGGAGCCGGTGATGAGCGAGCCCGGCACGACGAGGCCGGTGGGGTGGAACTGGACCATCTCCATGTCGCGGAGCGGGGCGCCGGCGCGGAAGGCGAGGGCGATGCCGTCGGCTGCCTTGTCGGCCGAGCACGCGACGATCCGGTACATCGTGGGCCCGCCGCCGCAGGCCAGGAGCGTCGCCCGCGCGCTCGCGAGGACCGGGGCGCCGGTCCGGATGTCGAGGAGGAGCGCGCCCCCGACCCGCCCCGCGTCGTCCTGGAGGAGGTCGAGGGCCCGATGCTCCTCGAGGACGCGGATCCCTGGCCGGGTCCAGACCTGCTCGGTCAGCCGGTTCATGATCTCGATGCCCGTGAGGTCGCCCTTGTGGATCGTGCGGTCGTGGCTCTGGCCCGCGAAGGGCTTCTGGTGGATGCGGCCGTCCGGCGTCCGGTCGAAGAAGCAGCCGTAGCGGGTCTCCAGCTCGACGACCCGCGCCGGCGCCGTCTCGACGAGCCGCCAGGCCAGCTCCTGGTCGTTCAGCCAGCCGCCGCCCCGGAGGGTGTCGAGGAAGTGGGCCTCGAGGGAGTCGGGCGCCGCGAGGACGGCGTTGTAGCCGCCCTGGACCATGCGCGTGCAGCCCGCGCGACCGAGCAGCCCCTTGACGACCACCGTGATCGCGAGCCCGGGCGCGCGGTCGGCCGCGTGGAGCGCGGCGCAGAGCCCCGCCCCGCCCGCCCCCAGGATCAGGAGGTCCGTCTCGACGCGGTCCACGCTACTGGATCACCTCATCCGCCCTGCAGCACGGATCAGGAGTCGGGCCCAATTCGCTCCAACCGGCTGGAGCTCCCAGCGCCGGTCGGGTGGCGATCGCGGCTCACCCCTTTCTCCGGAGTCGGATCTTGCCCGGCTCGAGGATTACCAGGTTTCCCGAGAGGTCGTCGTCCGAAAGGTCGCGGATGGCGTTCAGGATCGCGCTATTTAGCGACGGAATCGTCATCTCGTTCGGAAACCGCGCGATTACAACTCCGGCGTGCGATCCGAGCGGAAACCGCAGGATATTGCCGAAGCCAATGTCTCCGGTAAGGAGCCCAAGGGCTCGAGCCGAGGCGTACTCGAGAATCTCGTCGTCAGAGCTGCCGCGGAGCCCGACGTCACGGGCGTCCTCGGCGTGGATGCCAGCCTCGCGCAGCGCCCTGGCCAGCGAGCGCGGCAGGTCTTCATCCACCAGAAACCGCGGCATCTACTTCACGGCGCGGAGCTGCTCCTGAGCGAGTGAGTCAGCCGCGTAGGCCAACGCCGCCAGCACGTCCTCTCGCTCGACGCCGTACTCGTCGGCGACTTCTTCAGCGGTCATGCCGCTCGCGAGCTTTCCTATCAACACGTCGACGGCGACACGGGTCCCTCGTATGACAGGCTTGCCGAACCGGACTTTCTCATCAACCACGATCCGTGGCGCGATCTCGACCATCTCCCCGCCTCCTTGACCGGCAGACGCCCAATTACGCTATCACGAGTCAGTACCAGGACGCACGGATCGGTCCCGCCCCGCCAAGGATCAAGAGGCCGGCTTCGATCCCCTCCACGCGGCTACCCTATGGGGAGGTGGCGGATGCGTCAAGCCGGCGGGATGCCGGGCTCGATGTAGAGCTTCAGCGGCCGCCTCGTTCCTCGTCGAGGAGGCGCTGGAACTCGCCAGGCGCCAGGAGTCGCGGCAGGCGTGGGTACAGCCCGGGGTGGTTCGGCCCTCCGAGGGTCAGCGACCCGCGGTGGGCGAGCTCGAGCAAGCCAGAAGGAATGTCAGCCAGTGCAGCCCGGGAGCTCGGGGGGCGCAATTCCGCCACGATTTGGCCCCGGTCGGTCACGAGTACGACGTCACCGCTGCGCACTTGACGGACGTACTCGCTGAGGCGCTTTCTCAGTTCACGGCGCCCGACTTTCCTGGTCACAGCGGCAGCGTCGCTTGAGGAGGCCACGCTGTCAAGGCGCATCCCCCTTCCCGAGTTGAGCCCCCTCACCTTGCCCTCTCCCCCCGCAGCAGAGAGGGTGCGGCGAGCGCCTGGAGGGCGCGCCAGAACTGGAAGCGGTTCTCGAGGAGTGCGAGGCCCATGTGATACGACGCCGGCGCCGTGGGCTCGACCTTCGCCACGACCGTCGCGAGTGTCCGGCTCCCCACGGCGTCCGCGACGGCGGCCGTGAGCTCGGCGGGCGTGGTCACCGTCACGGCACGCGGCACGCCGCACGCCCGCGCGATGCCCGCGAGGTCCGCGCCCGTCGCGGTGGCCGTCGGGGCGCCGCCCGTCGAGACCAGGCTCTGATTGTCCATCACCACGTGCAACAGGTTCCCCGGCCGGTAGCGCGCCATCGTCGAGAGCGTGCCGAGGTTCATGAGCAGCGAGCCGTCGCCGTCGAGGACGACCACCTGCTGCTCGGGCAGCGCGAGGGCGATGCCGAGCCCCATCGAGGAGGCGAGCCCCATCGCGTGCTCGAGGTAGAAGAAGGTCGGCCGGTGGCCGAGGGTGTACAGCTCGACCGCCACCCCGCCCATGATCGTCACGACGATCCGGTGCTCGAGCTCGGGGTAGATGGCGGCCAGCGCCTCGCGGAGCCGCACTCTTCAGCCGTCCTCCCACATCACGTCGCGCGGGAGCAGCACCGCCACGGGCGCGAGCGAGGCGTGGGCGAGCGTGTGGGCGTCGCGGATGCGCCGCGGGATGTCGTCGGCGGGATCGAGGACCCGCGTCGCGATGTCGAGCGCCCGCAGGACCGGCTCGGTGACGAGACCGCCCTGGGTCTGCCACGGGTCCTCCTCGCCCATGTGGCCGCGGTAGCTGATCAGCATGAGGAGCGGGATCCGGTAGAGCTGGGCGAGCGAGACGATCGGGTTGATGGCGGCGAGGAGCCCGTGGTTCTGCATGAGGATCGCCGAGTCGACGCCGGCCAGGTGCGCGCCGGCCGCGATCCCGATCGCCTCCTCCTCCCGCGCCACGTGGACGAGGGTGACCTCGGGGTCCTCGTCGGCCATCCGGATCAGATGGAGGAGCCACCGCTCGGCGAGCGTGACCACCAGCCGGACGCCGCAGGCCCGGAGGCCCTCGTAGATGCGCTTGGAGTTGACGACGGAGGCGGGCACCCGCCCCTTGCCCGCTCAGGACCGCGCCGTGGGGACGACCGAGGCCCGCAGGAGCGCCAGGAGCTCCCCCGCGCGCTCGCGCGCGGCCTTGACGCCCGCGAGCTTGATCGCCTCGTAGCCGCGGATCAGGTCGGGTACCTCCGCCAGCTCGATGACCTGCGGGTGGCTCTCGGGATCGAGCCGCTCGAGGCCCGCCTCGACCAGCGACCGGTACCAGCCGACGAGCGCCCGCTCCTCGCGGCGGACGGCCGCGTAGCCGAAGAGGTCCCAGGCCGTCCCGCGGAGCCCGCGGAGCGCCCGGAGGAGGCGAAGCGCCGGCGTGAACCAGGGGCCGAGGGCGAGCTTCCGCTGGAGGCCCAGGGCCCGGAGGAGCGGCGGGTGGAAGTGGCGGACGAGGCGGCGCGGCTTGGTGAAGAGGCCCTCCGCCTGCGCGCGGAACGCGGGCTTCAGGTGGAGGCGCGCGACCTCGTACTCGTCCTTGTACGCCATCAGCTTGTAGAGGTGGCGGATGACGGCGTGCGTCAGCTCGAACCGCCCGGGCACCGCCGCCCGCTCGCGGGCGGCGACCTTGAGGACGAACCCGACGAACGGCTCGACGTACCGGACGTCCTGGTAGTCGATCAGCTCGGCGACGCGGACCGCCAGCAGCCGGCGGGACTCCTCGTCCAGGTGCGCGCAGCGATCGAGGAACGAGACGTAGGCATGGGCGTTGCGGCCAGAGAGACGGGCCAGCACGCACTTCTGCTCGTCGTCCAGCGTCCGGCGCGGCGGGTCGACGAGCGGCCGGAGCCGCTCCGGATCGACGACCCAGAGGCGGCCGTAGCGGAAGGCCTGGAGGTTCTGCTCGACCTGGACGCCGTTCAGACGGATCGCGCCCTCGATGCTCCGGGCGGTGAGCGGCAGGAGGCCCGCCTGGTACGCGACGCCGAGGGCGACGAGGTTCGTCGCCATGTAGTCGCCGAAGAGCGCTTCCGCGATCCGCCGCGCCTCGACCGCCACGCTCCGCACCGGGTCCGTGAACCGCGCGATCGTCGCGCGCATCGCCTCCACCGGGGGGGCGAAGTGGACGTCGCGGATCATCTCGCCGCTCGGCAGGAGCGTCGTGTTGACGACCGCCGCCGTTCGGCCCGGGTCGCAGCGGTCCAGGTTCCCCCGCGTCGCCGCGGCCAGGAGATCGAAGGCGAGGTAGAGGTCGGCCGAACCCGCGCCCACCTTGTTCGCCGCGAGCGGCTGCCCCGGCGCCGCGAGGACGAGGCTCGAGAGCACCGGCCCCCACTTCTGGGCGGCGCCCGTCTGGTCGTAGGACAGCACACGGAGGCCGTCCATCCACGCCGCGTAGCAGAGGAGGGCGTTGATCGTGATGACGCCCGTCCCGCCAACACCGGGGATGTAGAGGCGGTACGGCCGGTCTAGGCGCACCCGACCCGCGGGCTCCGGCACGGCGTCCTCGGCGAGGACGGGCGCCGACGGGCGCCGGTACCCGGTCCCCGGCTCGGTTTCCACGGTCACGAACGACGGGCAGTCGCCCCCGAGGCAGGAGTAATCCTGGTTGCACGAGGAGGGGTGGACCTGGGTCTTGGGGCCGAACTCCGTGTCCACCTTGTGGAGCGACATGCAGTTCGTGAGCGCGCCGCAGTGCCCGCAGTTCTCGCAGACCTCCTCGTTGATGACGACGAACCGGGTCGGCGGCGGCAGCTTCCCCCGCTTCTGCCGCCGCCGTCGCTCGTTCGCGCACACGCCGTCGTAGATGAAGACCGTGACGCCGGGCTCCTCCGCGAGCTCGCGGAGGACCTGGTCCTGCTTCGCCACGGGGTAGACGCGGGCGTTCGCGGCGAGGCGCGCGGCGCGGTAGGCCGTCGAATCCTTCGTGACGACGGCGATCCGCCGCACCCCCTCCACCTCGAGGAGGCGGGTCAGCTCGGGGATCGGCTTCCCGCCGACCATCTCCTGGGCGCCCGTGTTCGCGACATAGCCGTTGTAGAGGATCTTGAAGGTGATGTTGACGCCGGCCGCGACGCAGAAGCGGAGGTTCAGGTAGCTCGAGTGGAAGAGCGACCCGTCACCGACGTTCTGGACGATGTGCGGGCGATCCGTGAACCGGGAGAGCCCGATCCACGGGAGCCCCTCGCCGCCGAGCTGGGTCATGGAAACGATGTGCCGTTCCGGCTGCTCGATGATCGAGGCGAAGCTGTGGCAGCCCGGGCTCCCCCACGCCACCTGCTCCGGGAGGAGCCGCGTCGAGATGTTGTGCGGACACCCCGAGCAGTAGTTCGGGGTCCGCCCCGGGTGGGCCTCGTACGGGCGGGCGCGGATGGCGCGCAACTCGGCGAGCCGGCCGAGGATCCCCGGCTGCTCGGGCGCGTAGCGGAGCAGGCGCGGCCCGAGCCGCTCGGTGACCAGGTCCGAGTCCATCCCACCCTGGATGGGGAAGAGCGGGGCGCCGGCCTCGTCGAGCTTCCCCACGACGCGGACCGGGCGGCCGAGGCCGCACAGCGCCTCCTTGACCTGGGCCTCGAGGAACCCCCGCTTCTCCTCGATGACGATGACCTCGTCGAGGTCGCCGGCGAACTCCCGGACCAGCTCCGCGTCGAGCGGGTAGATCAGGCCCACCCGGAGAAGCCGGATCCCGATCCGCTGGAGCGCGGCGTCGTCGAGCCCCATGTCGAGGAGCGCCTGGCGCGTGTCGCCGCAGCTCTTGCCCGCCGTGACGATGCCGAGGCGATCGCGGGCGGAGCCGACCTCCACGCGGTTGAGCCCGTTCGCGCGCGCGTAGGCCAGCGCCGCCCGGTGGCGCTCGCAGTAGAGCCGCCGTTCGGTCTCGATGTTCAGCCCCGGGAAGAACGTGAAGTCGGTGGACTTCTGGAACGGCCGCCCGTCGACCAGGAGCTTGGGCAGGACGATCCGCGGCCGGTCGGGGGCCACCTCGACCGTCTCCCCGCCGTCGGCGAGGTGGCCGACGAGCTTCATCGCCACCCAGCAGCCGGAAAAGCGCGACATCGCGATCGCGTGGAGCCCGAGCGTCAGGAACTCGCCGGTGGACGCGGGGTAGAGGATCGGCATGCCGTGGCCCATGAACGCGTAGTCGTCCTGGTACGGCATCGTGGAGCTCTTCGCCTCGTGGTCCTCGCCCGCGAGGACCACGACGGCGCCGTGGCGGCTCGTCCCCGCGAAGTTGCCGTGCTTGAGGGCGTCGCCGCTCCGGTCCACCCCGGGCCCCTTGCCGTACCAGAGCGCCACCACGCCGTCGTACCGCGAGTGGGGGTAGTGGTCGAGCATCTGGGTCCCGCTGATCGCGGTGGCGGCGAGCTCCTCGTTCGCGCCGGGCACGTGGACGATCTCGTGCTGGTCGAGGATCCGCCGCGACTGCTGGAGGGCCAGGTCGTACCCCCCGAGCGGCGAGCCCGGGTAGCCGCTCACGAAGGTGCCGATCCGGAGCCCGGCCCGGCGGTCGCGCCGGCTCTGGTCGATGGGGAGGCGGACCAGGGCCTGGAGGCCGGAAAGGTAGACGACCCCCTCCTCCCGGAGGTAGCGGTCGTCCAGGCTGACGGCGGACGCGGTGGGGCTCGTCATGGGGGTCGCCCTATTATGGCCGGTCGGCAGCCGCCGGCCAACAGGGAAGCGGAAGGCCGCTCCGCGTCAGCGGCGGCAGACGACGTTGAGGAGGGCCTGGCGCCGCTCCTCGCGGACGACCCGCAGCGCGCGCTGCAAGGCGCCCGGGAGCGCGTCCGGCGCCTCGACCCGCTCCCCGTAGCCGTCGAACGCGCGGACGATCTCCTCGTAGCGTGGTGACGGCGTCAGCTCGGAGAGCGGGAAGACGCCCGTCCGCGCCGCCCAGCCGTCCGGGTGGACGCCCCGGGTGGCGTTCTTCACCGCGTCCCACGAGGCGTTGTTGAACACCACCGTCAGGATAGGCAGGTCATGCGCCCGGGCGACGTAGTGGCTCGCGGTGGGAACCCCGAAGATGTAGGAGCCGTCGCCCAGCGTCACGATCACCGTCTTCGCCGGCGCCGCGAGCTTCGCGCCGAGCGCCGCGCCGAAGCCCCAGCCCAGCCCGCCCGCGTGCGGCGAGCCGAAGTACGTGCCGGGCGCCGGGGGCGGGGCGTGGCGGAGGTCGAGCGGGTACTCGTTGACCAGGATCGTGTCCGGCGTCCAGACCTCGCCGACGCAGCGGGCCGCCCACTGGAAGCCGATCGGCGTGAGGCTCCGCTCGGCCTGGGCGGCGGCGGCCCACGCCGCCCGGTCGGCGCGGTGCGCGTCCGCGAGCCGCGCGCGCCGGGCCTCGACGTCGGCCCGCCCGACGCGCTTCCGCACCGCCTCGGCGAGGAGGGGGAGCGCGACGGCCGGCTCCGCGGCGATCGGCACGTCGCACGGGAAGGAGCGCATCGGGTAGCGGCTGAAGAAGGGATCCGGGGCGAGGTGGACGACCCGAGCGTCCTCGCGGAGCGTCGTGCGCGCCGGGAACCACGGGGCGTCGCAGTCCACGACGAGGATCGCGTCGGCCTCCGCCACCGCCGGGTGCGTCTGGCGCCCGAAGGCGTAGCCGACGTGACAGGGGTGGTCCGCCGGGAAGTTCAGGTAGACCGGGCTCGCCTCGAGGACGGCGATCGCGCCGGCGTCGGCGAGCGCGACGAGTCCCGCGACCGCGGCGGCGTCCCGGCCGGCCTCCGCCGTCACGACGAGCGGCGCCCGGGTCGCGGCCAGGATCTCGGCGGCCTCGTCGATCCGGGCCGGATCGGGGAACCGCCGGCTCGCCACCTGCCGCCGGGCCGGCGAGGCGATCGTGATCTCGCCGAGCGGCTGGGCGAGCACCTCGCGGGGGAGGGTGAGGTAGACGGGGCCGCGGGGCTCCGCCATCGCCAGCTCGAGCGCCCGGTCCACCACCGCTTCGAGCTGGACGGCGTGGCGCAGCTCGTAGTCCCACTTCACCCACTCGCGCAGCATGCCGGCCTGGTCGAACGCCTCCTGCGCCCAGTGGATGTGGACGTCGCGGGCGCCGGGCAGCTCCCCCGTCTCGGTGACCGGCGTCCGCCCGGCCGTGAAGAGGACGGGCGTGTGGCTCCGCGCCGCGTTGATGATCGCGCCGAGGGCGTTGGCCGTGCCCACCGTCACGTGGACCATCACGACCTGCGGCCGTCCCGTCACGGCGTAGTAGCCGTGCGCCATCGAGACGGCGACGAACTCGTGGGGGACGAGGATCGGGCGCGGGGTCGGCTTCCCCTCGGCGGCGAACTTGGCGAAGCCGTCCACGATCGACGCGAAGTCGGTCCCGGCGTTCCCGAAGAAGCACTCGACGCCGCGATCGCGCAGGAGCTCGAGGTAGGCCTGGGCGACCGTCTCGACGCGCAGGGTCTTGGTCGGCACCTACGGCCCCGCCTTGTTCCGAATCATCGACGCAACGCCGCCGCGCGCCGAGGTTTGGCTCGGAAGCCGGGTAGGCCAGTTTCGTGAGCCGCGAGCTCTCCCGGCACGACCTGGGCCACCACCGCCCCGGCCAGCGCGGCTCCGGTCCTCGTGAGCAACCATCTCCTACTCCAGGGCGCGCTCCAGGCGCGATTCGCGGAGAAGCTCGAGGAACCGCTCGCGCAGCGCCGGGGCGAGGCGCTCCCCGAACGCCTCGCTGAGCCCGTTGGCGCGGATGAGGCTCTGGACGTCGGCCAGGTCCCGCACGCGATGCCCCCAGACGCCGCTGGCGATCTTGAACTCCACCAGCGCCTGGAGGGTCGGGAGGCGCCATCCCCCCACATCGACGAAGGCACCCGACTCCGGGGGCGGGTACTCGACGGGACTTTCCGGCGAGCCCGCGTGCTCGCCCGCCGTCACGATGTCGATGTCGACCTGGTGCTCCGTTTCACGCAGGCTCCTGCGGAGCCCCGGTCCGCGCGTCGCGAACCCGCGTCCGACGAGCCTGGCGTGGATCCGCTCGAGCCCCTCGGGCGTCGTGAGGATGTCGATGTCCTCGGTGTGGCGGACGTATCCGTAGTGCCGCAGCGCGAGCGCTCCGATCAACGCGAACGCGATCCCCTCGTCAGCGAGCCGCTGACGGAGCGACTCGAGGACCGCGGTGATGTCTCGCGCGTGCAGTTGATCCCTCCGGAGCTGGTCCAGCGGGGTGCCACGAACGTCGCGCGCCACGGCGCGATTATAGCCCTGTTTGACCAGGGCCCCGTGTCGAGCCATAGACGGGGCCTGGCACGGGGACGATCGACGCGTCGCGGCCCGTGCGGCACCGCGGCGGGGCCATCCGCGCAGGTGACATCAACGGGCCCTTCTTGGTCGTCCTCCGGGGGCTACCGCGGCGCCGCTACCACCCCGGTATGTTGCTGGGAAGGGCTGCCGGCCCTCACGTTTGCTAAGGCTCCATCTTGTACGCCGAAACGTCCGGCTTGTAGGCGCGCGGGAGCCAGAGCGGCCGGCGCAGATTCCCCGGGCCCGGCGCGGGGCGCGCGAGGTTGAGCCAGCGGCGGTAGACCTCGTGCGCCTTCTGCGTGTCGACCACGATGTCCCCGTAGCGGTCGCCGGGACCGGCCCGCTCGACCTGCACCTTCTGGTGCCAGCAGTGCTGCCCCGACACCGGATCGGGCTGGACGGGGAAGGTCAGGTTCTGGTGGACGCCGGCGTCCTCCCAGAAGATCCGCTGCGAGTCCGGGTCGTCGCTCTCGAAGGGACGGATCCCGTGGACCGTCCGCATCCGCCAGCGGCCCGGCCCCTCCGGCGTGAGGTCCACGAGGGCGGTGGACCAGCGGTCCCCGCCCGCGTCCTCCGCGAGGCGCCAGCGGCCGAGGTGGTGGGAGCAGGCGATGACCCCGGGCCGGATCGCCTCCGTCACCCAGACCCGGTCCACGAAGGCGCCGATCTCCGTCTGGACCTTCAGGAGGTCCGCCGTCCGGACGCCGAGGCGCTCGGCGTCTTTCGGATGGACCCAGAGCGGGTTCGAGTGGGAGATCTCGTAGAGCCACTTGGCGTTGCCCGAGCGCGTGTGGATCAGCGTGGGGAGCCGGAAGGTCGGGAGCAGGAGGAACTCGCCCCGGGCCGGATCGATCTGGGACCAGTGGACGTGGCTCCGGATGTACCCCGGCAGCGCGTACTCGGGCCACTTCCACTCCTTGAGCGTGTTCGAGTAGAGCTCGAGCTTCCGCGACGGCGTGGGGAAGCCCGCCACCGGTGTCCCGTCCACCTGGACCCCGATCGCCGTCCCGCCCTTCGAGACCACGCCCGTCACTGGATCGACGGTCGCCCCCTCGAGCTGGGCGGGCGCGAGGCGGTTCTCGTGGGTCCGGTAGACGCCGTCCTCGACGAGGAACGCGCCGTACTTGCGCATGTACCCGAGGGGGTCCAGGCCCTCGAGCGCCGCGGCCTCGGGCAGCCCCGGCACCGAGTGCTCGAAGATCCAGCGGTAGAAGTCGTCCACCGTGAGCTTCGCGCCCGGCCGGTCCGGCGACTCGAAGTAGCGGCGGATCCCGAGAGCGCCGTCCGGGTCGATCCGCCAGGACAGCTCGACCCAGAACTCGTCCTCCTCCCAGATCTCGCCGAGCCCCGCCGCCGCGTGCGCCTCCCACGTCGTCGGGAAGCGCCGGCCCTGCCGCTCGAGGGCGACGCGCAGGACGGGCTGGCGGAAGCCGATCCAGCGCGCCGCGTGCGTCTCCTGGCTCATGAGGTCGTGCCGCTCGGAGCCGACCCCCATCGGCAGGACGTAGTCGGCGAACCACGCCGTCTCGCTCCAGACGGGCGTGAGGCAGGCGTGGAGACCGACCTTCGCCTCGTCCGTGAGGACCTCGACCCACGAAAACCCGTCGGGGTTGGTCCAGACGGGGTTGTAGACGCGCGTGAGGTAGACGTCGAGCGTCCCGCGCCCTTCCTTCAGGAAATGCGGGAGGAGGAAGCTCATCTCGAAGAAGGCGAGCGGGTACTCCCGCGGGTAGAGGAGCTCGCTCCAGACCTTCGCGGGCGGCGGCATGAGGGGCGGCGCCGGGACGGCCTTGTTCCAGAAGCTCGGGGCCGTCCCCCCGGGCGTCGCCACAGCGCCGCCCAGGACGACGAGGAGCTCGAGCGCCCGCGCGACCTGCCACCCGCCGAGGTTCCCGGCCGCCGCGTTCCGCCAGACGTGCGTGGCGAGCGCCGGGCCGGCGCGGCCGACCTCGCGCGCCACCTCGACGATCGTCGCCGCCGGCACGCCCGACTCGCGCTCGGCGAACTCGGGCGTGTACTCGGCGTAGAGCGTGGGCAGGAGCGCCTCGAAGGTCTCGAAGGTGCAGGGCTTGTCCGGGTGCTCCTCCCGGAGGTACTCGTCCCAGTTCACCCAGCGCCGGAGGAACTCCCGGTCGTACGACCGCTCGCGGATCAGCACCTGGCACATCGCGAGCAGCAGGGCCGCCTCGGTGCCCGGCCAGGGCGAGAGCCACCAGTCGGCCATCGAGGCGGTGTTCGAGAGCCGCGTGTCGATCACGCAGACCCGCGCCCCGCGCTTCTTCCCCTCGATGATCCGCTGGGCGTGGGGGTTGAAGTAGTGGCCGGACTCGAGGTGCGAAGACAGGAGCAGGATGAATCGGGCGTTGGCGTGGTCCGGCGAGGGGCGGTCGAGCCCGTGCCAGAAGGCGTAGCCCGCGCGCGCGGAGGCCGAGCAGACGTTCGTGTGGGAGTTGTGGCCGTCGATCCCCCAGGCGTGGAGGATCCGCTGGTGGTAGACCAGCTCGTGGCCCGGCCGGCCGACGTGATACATGATCTCGTTCCGCCGGCCTTCGACGAGCGCCTTCCGGACCCGTCCGGCGATGTCGTCCAGGACCTCGTCCCAGCTCACGCGCTGCCACTTCCCCGCCCCGCGCCGGCCGACGCGCCGGAGCGGGTAGCGGATCCGCTCGGGGTCGTAAACCTGGTTGAGCGTCGCGGGACCCTTCGCGCAGTTCCGGCCGCGGCTCCCGGGGTGCGCCGGGTTCCCCTCGAACTTCTGGATCCGGAGCGTCTGCGGGTCCACGTACGCGAGGAGGCCGCACGCCGCCTCGCAGTTGAAGCAGATCGTCGGGACGAGCCGGTAGCGCCGTGGGACCCGCTTCGGCCACGCCCGGGGGTCGTACTCCTCCCAGTCGTCCCAGCGCTCGGGCGGCGGGAAGCTCTGGAGGCCGCCCGGCGGCGTCAGCTCCCTCGCGACCGGATGCAGTGGCTCTGGGACCGGTGGGACCACGGGGGCCTCAGCTCAGCGGGAGCGCCTGGCCCGCCTCGACCCAGCACGCCTCCCACCGGTAGAGCCCCGCCAGGGCGAGCAGGCTCGCGACGGCCGCGGCCAGCGGGAGTGCGCTGACGAGGAGGAGCGCCGGGATGAGATGGCCGACCAGGACCACCTCGCCCCAGAACCGGCGGCGCCAGGGACCCTGGGTGATCAGGCGCGCGACGGCCGTGCCGTCGACGGTCGGGTGCGGGGTGAAGAGCTCCGCGAGGGTGAGGAGCAGATTCACGCCGAGGCCGACGAGCAGGAGCCCCCGCAACGGCGCGGACGGGCCGTGGGCCAGGAGCCCCACCGCCGCGCCCGCGACGAGGGCGGCCGCCAGGAGGTGGGGCAGGACGAGCGGGCTCTGCCAGAAGTCCCGGCCCTCGGCCTGCGCGAAGAGGAACGCGCTGTAGCCGGCGGCCGCGAGCGCGAGGGCGAGGAGCGGGATCGCGAGAGCCGCGAGCGCTCCGGACCGGCCCGAGAGCGCCGCGAGGAGCCAGAGCCCGGCGACCAGGCCGAAGGCGAGGAGGATCCACGCGCCCCAGACGAGCCAGGAGCGGGGGTTCGGCTTGAGCAGGATGTAGTGGAAGCGGTCCGGCCGCTTGAGATCCCCGACGAGGAACGCGGTCGTGGCGAGGAGGAAGAGCAGCGCGATCAGCGGGAGCGCGAGGCTCCCCGCCGGCGCCCACCCCGTCAGCGGACCGAGCGCCGCGACGAGCGCCGCGCCGGCGGCGACAGACTTCGTCCAGAGATACGTCGAGACCCGCCAGCCCCAGGGCCGGGGCTCGTGGGGGACGTCGTAGACGGTGCGGCCGAGCGCTTCCACGGGCTTCGGCGTCGCGCCGGGCGGCGCGGGCGACGGGACGGCCGGCTCGAGGAGCGCCGCGAGCGAGAGCGGCTCCGCCGCCCCCCGCGGGCGCTCGCCCCAGAGGTAGGCCGGCGCCGCGTGCTGGAGCTCCGGCGTGAGGGCGGCCGCGTCCGCGCCGACGTAGAAGACTTTGGGGCGGGTCCCCTGCTCGGGCTTGCGCACGAGCACTTGCTCCCCGGCCAGCACCCGCCCCACCTCGCTCGCCGGATCGTCGAGGTCCCCGACCAGGATCGCCCGCTCGGGACAGACGATGACGCAGGCCGGCTCGAGCCCGCGCTCGACCCGGTGGGCGCAGAAGTGGCACTTGGCCGCCGTGCGGGTCTCCGGGTCCATGTAGAGCGCGTCGTAGGGGCACGCCTGCATGCACGACTTGCAGCCGATGCAGCGGTCGCGGTCGAAGTCGACGATCCCGTCCCGGCGGCGGTAGAGCGCGACGGTCGGGCAGATCGTCACGCAGGGAGCGTCGTCGCAGTGGTTGCAGCGCAGGACGGCGAAGTAGCGGCGGGTGTGCGGGTACTCGCCCTTCTCGACGTACTTCACCCAGGTGCGGAAGGCGCCAAGCGGGACCCCGTTCTCCTCCTTGCAGGCGACGGTGCAGGCGTGGCAGCCGATGCAGCGCGTCTGGTCGATGACGAAGCCGTAGCGCACCGGGCTCGGGTTACTTTCGGCGGCGCGCGCCCCAATCGCGGTTCGCCTGCCACGCACGTTTGAGCGTGTCTCCGCGGAGCCCGCAGCGGAGCGCCTCCAGGGCGAGGATGTCGTCGGGCGCGATGTTCCCGAGGTTGACGTTGGGCCCGAAGCGGAGGACGAGGTAGCGCTGCTGGGGGCCCAGCGGCGCCTCCCAGAGGATCCGGCCCGGGTCGCGGACGCCCTTGAGGAACGCCTCGATCTCCGCCTCCTTGGGGAGCCCGGAGGCGTCGTAGATTCCCACGCCCTTGCCGGCCTCCCGCGCCTCCATGATCACCATGAACGCCCCGTGGTCGAGATCCGCGTTGACGAGGTCCGCGAGCACCGCCATCGGCCGGGCGTCGGTCGGGTCCTTCTTCCCCACCTCCGAGAGCACGCGGAAGCCGGCCTTCACGGCCTTCGCGATGGCCTCGGCGCGCGTCCGCGTGTCCATCTCGATCGTGCCGTCGGACACCTCGAGCGCGTTGAAGCCGAGCTCGCGCGCGCGCTCCAGGTGGCGGTCGAGCGCCCGCTGCCAGACGGCGACCTCCTGGAGCGTCCCGCCCGGCATACAGGAGACGCCGTGCGCCGTGATCGTCCGGACCTTCTCCCGCAGCAGGTCGTAGTCGAAGAAGGCGGAGGTCCCGAAGGTGAGCTTGACGACGTCGATCGCGGCCGCCGCCGTCTGCATCAGGTCGTCGATCGCGTGAAGGCCGAGCCCCTTGTCGATCACCATGGTCCAGCCGCTTTCGCGCGGCTTCCGGAGCCGCTCGGCGACGGGCAGCTCGATCACGCCCTCCCACGCGGGGCGCGGGGGCTTGTCAGGAATCAAGCAAGCCCTCCAGGCAGTTGCGCGCCCCGCAGAGCGTCGTGACGGCGCTCTTGATCGTCGCGCGCGTCACGAGCCCCTGCATCGCGGCGAACCGCCGCCGCATCAGCTCGGGGGTGTCGAGCGACCCCAGCGGCAGCCGGTCGTAGAGGAGCACCGTCCCGCCGTGCTTCTCCGTCGCGTTGTCGAAGAGGAGCTTGACGACCTTCTCCCGCCGGTCGAGCCGGCTGACGACGGCCCGATCGCGCCCCGACTCGACCTTCGGGCTCACGATCCGGAGCGAGGGCGACAGGAGCACGTCCGCCGGCGTCTGCACGTGACCGAGGTCGAGCGCGATCTTCGTCCCCCACGGGTCCTTCGACGACGGCAGCGTGAGCCCGAGCCGCTCGATCACCGCGGGGAAGTCGTAGAGGAGCGTTCCCAGGCGGATGTTGTCGAAGAGCGAGCCCTTGTAGACCTCGTAGCCGCCGTCGGTCAGGCGGACGTGGGTCATCTCGGTCGAGAAGATCGTCCAGTCGCGCGCGAGCCCCTCCAGGAGGAAGACGGTCTTGCCGGCCCCGGCCCCGCCGGGGATCAGCCAGAGGTCGCCCTTGTCGTCCACCATCGCGCTCGCATGGAACGACCAGGTGTCGTGGTAGCGTTCGAGGGCGTAGATCGCGTACCGGAAGAGGAAGCCGAGGTTCCCGAAGAGCGTGTAGCGCCGGTCCGAGGCCGCTGCCTCCAGCGCCGTCCAGTCGCCGACGGCCAGCGCGCGATCCGGGCCGAGGGTGATCTCAGGCGCGAGCCCGGGCGCGTCGAGCACCCGGACCTCGGCGTCCACCCCGCCCGGCGCGCCGTCCCACGGGACCTCGTCCACGCGGTGGTAGTCGGTGAGGAGCGACTGCTGGACACGGTCCGTGAAGTACTCGGGCGCCGTGATGAGGCCGCGGTTGTTCGACACGAGCCCGAGGCGGGTCCGGACGATCTGGATCGCGCGGCGGTGGAGGTTCACGGTCGGGCCCCGCCGTGACTGTCCCAGATGCCTGCGGCACCTGTCAAGGCCGGGAGGGTCAGAGGCCGAGCTTCGCGTAGATCCGGTCGAGTCGGCTCCGGGCCTCGGCCAGCACCTCGGCGTAGAGGTCGCCGCCCTGGGCGTCCATGGCCACTGTCAACGGACCGAGCCCCCGTACGCGGAAGCGCCAGAGGGATTCGGGCAGGAGGTCCTCCCACCAGACCCCCTCGATCGCCGCGATCTGCGTCGTTTCGAGCGCCGCGGCCCCGCCGGTGATCGCGAGGTAGACGCCGCCGCGTTCCCGGAACGCCGCGAGGCTCTCGCGGCCGAGCCCGCCCTTGCCGATGATCGCGCGCGCTCCGCAGCGCTCGAGGAGCGGCCGGGTGAACCGATCCATCCGCATGCTCGTCGTCGTGCCGACGGAGAGCGGCCGGTAGCGGCCGTCCGGGTCGCGGACGACGTTCGGCGCCGTGTGGAGGACGACGGCGCAGGCGAGATCCACCGGCGACGCCACCCCCTGGTCGAACATCCGGATCAGCGTGGCGTCCCGGAGTCCGTAGACGGTGCCGTCGAGCGTGACCGAGTCCCCCACGCGGAGCGCGCGGACTTGGGCCTCGTCGAGCGGCGGCGTGAACCGGTACGCCGTCGGCATGGGAGCGCCGTCAGGACCGCTCGACCAGCAGCGCCTCGCGCTCGGCCGACGAGAGTCGGGCGAGGATGTCCCGCGGCTGGGCGCCGTCGTGCGTGCCCATCGTTTCCGTCCTCCGAGACTGGGGGGCCCCCGCCTAGTAGCCGTGCTCCACGCGGCCATCCGGCCAGATGCGCGCCGAGGCGCGCTCACCCCGCCAGCACTGGAGCGTGACCGCCACGGGGTTCTGCGTGATGTGGGTGTAGGCCGCCTCGACCATGACGGCGAGCGCCGTCGTGTCGCCGCCGAGACCCATCGGGCCGAGCCCCGTCATGTTGACCGCCTCGAGCAGCTCCGCCTCGAGCTTCGCCAGGTCGGGATCCGGGTTCGGCTCGCCCACCGGGCGCCAGATCGCCTCCTTCGCGAGCTTCATGCAGAGGTCCGCCGTCCCGCCAATGCCGATTCCGATGATCGTCGGCGGACACGGCTTGCCCCCGGCCTCGACGACGCACTCCACGACGAACCGCTTGACCCCCGCGAGGCCCGCCGCGGGCGGCAGCATCCGGAGGAAGGACATGTTCTCCGACCCGGAGCCCTTCGGCATCATGCGAAGCTCGAGTACCTCGCCGTCCGGGCGGAACTCCCAGTCCACGACCGGGATGCGCCAGCCCGTGTTGGTCTGCGGGTTCTCGCGCGTCAGCGGGTGGCAGATGCTCGAGCGAAGCGGGTGCTCGACCGTGGCTCGCCGCACTCCCTCGGCCAGCGCCTCGGCGATCAGATGGCCGTCGAACGGGAACCCGCGTCCCACGCGGACCTTGAAGACCGGCGTCCCCGTGTCCTGGCAGACCAGGAGCCCGCGCTCCTCGGCGACGTCGATGTTGCGGAGCATCGTGCCGAGGATCTCGCGGGCCCGAGGGTGCGACTCCCGCGCGCCGGCGCGCGCCAGCGCGGTCTTGACGTCCGGCGGCAGGACCTTCAGGGCGCGGATGTAGAGGGCCTTCGCGGTGTCGGCGACGAGCTCGGGGTCAGGCTGCGGCATGCGCGCCTCTCCGGCGCCCGGGCGTTCCCGAGGCCACTATCCGCGCCCGCGCGGACGCTGTCAAGCGGGAAACGCCCGGGCCGCGGTTTCCGACGGGGGCCCGGACGGATTGACGGCCCGCCACCGATTCCGTAGAGTGCTCTCTCGTGGCTTCGGCCCCGAGCACCCCGCCGCGGAAGTGGATCCTGGTCGTGGACGACGACGCCAACGTCCGCCAGCTCTGGATCGACGCGCTCCGGTCGGACGGTTACGCGACCGTCGGGACCGAGGACGGCATCGGCGCGGCCGAGCTGATCCGGGACCTGTTCCCCGATCTGATCGTCCTCGACCTCCGGATGCCGCGCATGTCCGGGTGGGACTTCCTCGAGGTGCTGCGCGCCAACCCCAGGTGGCAGAAGATCCCGGTCCTGATCGTCTCGGGGCACCTCGCCGACCGACCCCCGCCCGCGAGGGAAAGCCTGAGGATCGTCGGCCGGATGGCGAAGCCGGTCGGCCTCCAGGAGCTGCGGGCGAAGATCCGCGAAGCGATCGGCCCCGCCCGGCCCGCCGCGCGAGAGGGCCGCCCCCGCTGACTCGCCGGAAGGGGGCCCGCCCCTCCGGCCTAGTGTTTTTCGGCCGCCTTGGCCTCCTTCTCCCGCTTCGCCTCCGCGACGACCTTCTCCGCGAGCATCGCGGGCAACTCCTCGTAGTGCGAGAACTCCATCGAGTAACTCCCCCGGCCCCCGGACATCGAGCGGAGGTGCGGCTCGTAGTTGAGCATCTCGGCCAGCGGCACCTGGGCCCGGACCAGCGTCGTGTCCCCCTCGGGCTCCATCCCCGCGATCTTGCCGCGCCGGCTGTTCAGATCGCCGATGACATCGCCGGCGAGGCTCGACGGCGCCGTCACCTCGACGTTCATGATCGGCTCGAGGAGACACGGCCTCGCCTCGAGCACGGCCTTTTCCGCGGCGATCTGGCCGGCGAGCTGGAAGGCGATGTCGGACGAGTCCACCGTGTGGAACGAGCCGTCGTAGAGCGTGACGCGGACGTCCACGACCGGATACCTCGTGAGCACGCCGCGCTCGAGCCGCGCCCGGACGCCCTTCTCGACGGATGGGATGAAGTTCCGGGGGATTGAGCCACCGAAGATCTTGTCCACGAACTCGAGCCCGCTGCCGCGCGGGAGCGGCTCGATCTCGATCCAACAGTCGCCGAACTGCCCGCGGCCGCCCGTCTGCTTCTTGTGGCGCCCCTGGACCTGCGCCCGGCCCTTGATCGTCTCCTTGTAGGGGATCCGCGGCGGGAGCAGCGTGACCTCCGCGTTGAACTTCCGCTTCATCCGCTCGAGGGTGACCTCGATGTGGAGCTGGCCGACCCCCGAGATCAGGAGCTGCTTGGTCTCGGGGTCGTAGTGGTAGCGGAGGGTCGGGTCCTCCTCCGCGAGCCGGGCGAGCGCGTTCGAGATCTTGTCCTCGTCGCCCTTCGTCTTGGGCTGCAGCGCGAAGGAGATCGCGGGCTCGGGGAACACGATCTGGGGGAACACGACAGGCGCGCTCTCGGCGCAGAGCGTGTCGCCGGTCAGCGTCTCCTTCAGCTTCGCGACGACCCCGATCTCGCCCGACCCGAGCGACTCGACTCCGCGCTGCTCCTTGCCCTGCACGAGGGCGACCTGCCCGACGCGCTCCCGGGTCTCCCGGTTCGCGTTGTACGTCTGGGAGTTGCCGGTCAGCGTGCCGGAGAAGACCCGGAAGAGCGAGAGCTTCCCGACGTGGGGATCGGTGAAGGTCTTGAAGACGAGAACCGCGAGCGGTTCTTTCGGCCCGGGCGCCCGCGTCACCTTGTCCCGGGTCCGCGGGTCCGTCCCCTCCACGGAGCCGCGGTCGGCCGGGGACGGCAGCGAGTCGACGATCAGCTCGAGGAGCGGCCGCACCCCGAGTGTCTTCGTCGCGGCGCCGCAGAGCACCGGGACGAGCTTCCCGGCGCCGATCGCCGCGCGCAGGGCCTTGATCACGTCCTCGTCGGCGAGGCTACCCTCCTCGAGGTAGCGGGCGAGCAGATCGTCATCCGTCTCGGCCACGGCCTCCACGAGTTTCTCCCGCGCTTCGGCCGCGGCCGCGGCGAGGTCCTGGGGGATCGCGGCCTCCTCGTCCTTCCCGCCGTCCGCCTGGACGTACGCCTTCATCCGCACGACGTCCACGACGCCCCGGAAGCGGGCCTCCTGCCCCACGGGGACCTGGAGCGGGACGAAGCGGCCCTTCAGCCGTCGCTGGATCGACTCCAGCGCGCGCCCGAAGTCGGCCCGCTCGCGGTCCATCCGGTTGACGAAGACGACACGCGGGAGGCCGTACTCCTGCGCGAACTTCGAGACCTTCTCCGTCTGGACCTCCACGCCCGCGACGGCGTCCACCACGACGATGGCCCCCTCGACGACTCGGAGCCCGACGCGGGCCTCGGTGATGAAGTCGCCGTACCCGGGCATGTCCACGAGGTGCAGCCGGTGGTCCCGGTAGTCGCAGAAGGCCACGGCGGTGTTGACCGAGATCTTGCGCTTGACCTCCTCCGGATCGAAATCCGTCGTCGCCGTCCCGTCGTCCACGCGGCCGAGCCGGCTCGTCATGCCGGTTCGGGAGAGGATCGCCTCGACGAGCGACGTCTTGCCGACACCCCCGTGTCCGACGAACCCGACGTTCCGGATGCGCGAGATCTCGATGGCCATCAGAACCTCCTCGGCGGGTGAGCGAGAGTCAGACGCGGCAGGGGCATCCTAGCACAGACTCACCTCGGACGGGGACCCCGCCCCCCTCCGTCTGCCTCCCCCCCGAGGACCGCGACGTGAACCGCGTGGTCCCGGTCACGGGCAGCGGCCCGGCGGCGCCAGCGCGTACGCGAGGTCCACGATGGGCAGCCGCGGGTCGTCCGGGTCGGGTGGCCGCCGGAGCTCCACGAGGATCTCCTGCCGCACCGCCGCGCGATCGGCCCAGCGGTACGCCCGGCCGAAGGTGCACCATGCCTCGGTGACACGCCCCGCGTACAGCATGTGGAGGACGAGGCTGATCGCGGCGATCCGAGCCGTGCGCGCGTCCCTCGCCTGCTCGGCCGCGGCCAGCCGTTGGCGCTCCCGGGCGATCCGGTACCGGAAGACCTGGGGGTAGCGGCGGTTGTCGGCGGCGTAGCCCTTGTCCCGGAACGTGTAGACGAGCGGGACGAGCGGCGACTCCGCGAACGACAGGTCGAAGCCGTAGGCGAACCGCGAGTCGCAGGCGATCAGCTCGAAGCTGCCGTCCTGGTCGATGTCGGCGACCCGCAGCCCGCAGTCGCCGGCACGGATCATGGCCTCCCGGCGCACCTGCGTGCCGGAGACGTGCAGGATGTAGTAATCGAAGCAGCAGTGCACGCCCCCCGACCAGTCCGCCACGACGACGTGCCGCCCCGGCACGGGGCGGAGCGGCTGGCGCGCCTGGTTGTAGAAGATGAGCCGGTAGCCCTCGAGGACGACGTGCTCCCAGCCGGTCTCCTCCCGCGCGACGAGGGCCTCGCTGTGCTCCGAGCGCCGGACCCGGATGAGGGTGACGCCCTCGACGGCGAGCCGGTCCTGGTCCCGGTACGAGCGGAACTCCGGGTGCGCGATGTAGGCCTCTCGGGGCTCAGCGTCCTCCTCCTCGGCTGAGGGCGGCGCCGCCGGGGTGCCCGCCCCCGCGCCGGTTCCCAGGGCGAGCAGGACCGCCGCGATCGTCACCAGCCGCTCGGGCTTCATCGCCGGGCCAGCAGGCGACGCAGAAACCGCCCCGTGTGCGAGTGGTCGGCCTGCGCGGCAATCTCCTCGGGCGCGCCGGTGGCGACCACCCGGCCCCCCTCGTCTCCGCCCTCGGGGCCGAGGTCGATGATGTGGTCGGCGGTCTTGACGACGTCCAGATTGTGCTCGATCACGACGACCGTGTTCCCCTGGGCGACGAGCCGGTTCAGGACGTCGAGGAGGCGCTGGATGTCGGCGAAGTGGAGTCCCGTGGTCGGCTCGTCGAGGATGTAGAGCGTCCGTCCGGTGGCCCGGCGGCTGAGCTCCGCCGAGAGCTTCACGCGCTGTGCCTCGCCCCCCGAGAGCGTCGTGGCGGGCTGGCCGAGCCGGATGTAGTCGAGCCCGACGTCGTGGAGCGTCCGGAGCTTCTGCTTGATCGGGGGGACCGCCTCGAAGAACGCGAGCGCCTCGCGCACCGTCATCTCGAGCACCTGGGCGATGCTCTGTCCTTTGTACCGGATCTCGAGGGTCTCGCGGTTGTAGCGCTTGCCCTTGCAGACCTCGCACGTCACGTACACGTCCGGCAGGAAGTGCATCTCGATCTTGACGAGGCCGTCCCCCTGGCAGGCCTCGCACCGCCCCCCCTTGACGTTGAAGGAGAAGCGCCCGGGGGCGTACCCGCGCGCCCGCGCGTCCGGCGTCCGCGCGAAGAGCGCGCGGATGAACGTGAAGACGCCGGTGTACGTCGCCGGGTTGGAGCGCGGGGTCCGGCCGATCGGCGACTGGTCGATGTTGATGACCTTGTCGAGGTGCTGGAGCCCCTCGATCCGCTCGTGGGCGCCCGGCTTCTCCTGCGCCCGGTGGAAGACCTGCGCGAGGGCGCGGTAGAGGATGTCGTTCACGAGCGTGGACTTGCCCGAGCCCGACACGCCGGTGATGCAGGCGAAGGTGCCGAGCGGGATCCGGATGGGCATCCCCTTGAGGTTGTGCTCGCGCGCGCCGTGGACCGTGAGCCACTTGCCCGTGCCCGTCCGGCGGGTCAGCGGGAGCGGGATGGACAGCTCGCCGGCCAGATACCGGCCCGTGAGCGACTTGGGGTCCGCCAGGATCTCCGCGGGCATGCCGGTGGCGACCACGTAGCCGCCCAGCTCCCCCGCGCCGGGCCCGAGGTCGATGACGTGGTCGGCGGAGCGGATCGTCTCCTCGTCGTGCTCGACGACGAGCACCGTGTTGCCCAGGTCGCGCAGGCGGAGCAGGGTGTCGAGGAGCCGGCGGTTGTCGCGCTGGTGGAGGCCGATCGAGGGTTCGTCGAGGATGTAGAGGACGCCCACGAGGCTCGAGCCGATCTGGGTCGCCAGGCGGATCCGCTGGCCCTCGCCGCCCGCCAGCGTGGCGGCCGCGCGGTCCAGCGTTAGGTACTCGAGCCCGACGTTCTGGAGGAACCCGAGGCGCTCGCGGATCTCCTTGAGGACCCGGCGCGCGATGGTCTGCTCGCGCTCCCCCAGCTCGAGGCTCTCGAACAGGCGCGCCGCCTCCTTGATCGTCAGCGCGCAGATCTCCTGGATCGAGCGTCCCCCCACCCGGACGGCGAGGCTCTCCGGCCGGAGCCGCCCGCCCTTGCACGTCGGGCACGGCCGCTCGGACATGAAGCGCTCGATCTCGAGTCGCGTCTCCTCGGAGGTCGTCTCCTTGTAGCGGCGCTCGAGCACCCCCAGCACCCCCTCGAAGCCGCCGTCCTCGCCGGTCCCGAAGAGGACGAGGTCGCGCGTCGCTTTCGGGAGCTCCCGCCAGGGCTTGTCGAGGCTGAAGCGGCGGCGGCGCGCCAGGACCTGGAGGGTCTGCTTGAAGTAGACCGACTCCCGGCCCGCCCAGGGCGCCAGCGCGCCTTCGCCGAGCGACTTCCGCGGATCGGGGACCACGAGGTCGGGGTCCAGCTCGAACCGCGTGCCCAGACCGCCGCACTCCGGGCACGCGCCGTACGGGTTGTTGAAGGAGAACATCCGCGGCGAGACCTCGGGGAAGGAGATGCCGCAGCGCGCGCACGCGAGGCGCTCCGAGAAGACGAAGGCCTGCCCCCCCTCGAGCGCCTCGACCACGACCACGCCGTCCGCGAGCTTCAGGGCCGTCTCGAGCGAGTCCGCGAGCCGGGCGGCGACCGTCGCCTTCGTGACGAGCCGGTCCACGACCACCTCGATCGTGTGCTTCCGGTTCTTGTCGAGCTCGATCTCCTCGCCGAGCTCGCGGACCGTGCCGTTCACGCGGACGCGGGTGTAGCCCCCGCGCCGGAGGTCGAAGAAGAGCTTCCGGTACTCGCCCTTCCGGCCGCGCACCACCGGCGCCAGCACCACGACCCGGCTGCCCCCGGGCAGCGTCAGGACGCGGTCCACCATCTGCTGGACGGTCTGCGCCGCGATGACCTGGCCGCACGTCGGACAGTGCGGCACCCCGACCCGGGCGTAGAGGACCCGGAGGTAGTCGTAGATCTCCGTGACCGTCCCGACGGTCGAGCGCGGGTTCTTCGAGGTCGTCTTCTGCTCGATCGAGATGGCGGGCGACAGACCCTCGATCGAGTCCACGTCCGGCTTCTCCATCTGCTCGAGGAACTGCCGGGCGTAGGTGGAGAGGCTCTCGACGTAGCGGCGCTGCCCCTCGGCGTAGATCGTGTCGAAGGCGAGCGAGGACTTCCCCGAGCCCGAGAGCCCCGTGATCACGACCAGCCGGTCGCGGGGGATCTCGAGGTCGATGTTCTTGAGGTTGTGCTCGCGTGCCCCCCGGATGACGATGCGGTCGCTGGCCATGGGCGTGGAGAATCGTCGCAGATTGCAGCAGGCCGTGCAACTGCGGGGTCGCCGCGCCCCGCTCAGCGGCCGGTGCCGGTCGACCCGGCGCGGACGCAGCCGGGACATCCGGTGGTTCCGCACCGCCCTCCGTGCGGGAGAGGGCGGGTCCGCAAACCTCTCAGAAGCCGACGACGGCGAGAAAGATCAGGCCGGCGAAGACGAGGATCGCAACCGCATAGAGGAGGAAGGTCCCCAGCGCGCGCTCCCTCTCCTGGCCGCCGAGCCCCACCTCTGGAAGCGCCTGCGCCAGCCGGTGCAGCTCGGCGTCGTCGAGGCCCGCCAGGCGCGCCTGCACGGCCTCGGCGTCGAGCCCGAGGGCCCGGAGGCGCGCCGTCACCACCCGGGTCTCGAGGGCCTGGACGACCCGCGCGAGATCGGCGTGGCGCGTCGCCGGGTCGCTGAAGCCGGGCGGGAGGGGAGCGCCCTCCGCCGGCGGGAGGCGCGACCAGACCGGCGCCAGCACCAGCACCAGGACTGCGACCGCCGCCCACCGCCGCCCCGCCATGCCCCGCAGTATAGCCGGAGGTCGGGCGCATCGATAGCCCCAGCCCGATGCTCGAGGACCTACACGTGGAGATCGGCGAAGGCGGGGGGCAGCGGGCTCCGGGGCGAGGGGCGCGGCGCCGCCGAGAGCAGCCAGGTCGCGAGCGCGTTCGCCGGCGCCGCCACCAGCACCGGCCACGTCGCGAGCCACCGGAGCCACGAGGTCTCGGGCACGCGGCCGAGCGCCAGCGGGCCCAGGAGACCGAGGGCGACGAAGAGGACGAGCCCGAGGCTCGTCCCGACCGCGACGCCGCGCGCGGAGAGGCGCTCCCGCCAGCACGCGAGCACGACCCCGGGGCCGGTGGCGGACGCCGCGACCCCGAAGGCGGCGACGAGGACCGGCCACGGCCCGGCCGGCGTCAGCGCGGCGAGGACCCCGCCCACGGCGGCGACGACGAGCGTCGGCCACGCGGCGCCCTGCCCGCCCCCGGCCAGCTCCCGGGGGACGGCGCGCAACGCCGCGAGCGCCCCGGCCACTCCGCCCCCCACGAGACCCAGCATGGCCAGGTCCGCGAGCGGCGCGCTGCCGGTACCGAGCGCCGCGACGCTCGCCGGCAGGAGGTAGACCTCCACGCCCGCCACCCCGCCGAGATAAACCTCCGGGGTGAGCCACGCGGCGTAGAGCACCCAGAGCGCCGCCGCCACGAGCCCCAGGGCCACCAGGGCCCCCGCTGCCCGGACGGCGCCTGCGCCGACGGCGCGTGTCCCTGGCAGCGCCGCGTGGACCGGAGCAAGGCCGAGCGGCCCGAGGAGCAGGGTCACGCCGAGGCCCACGAGCGTCCGCCAGTCGGATCGTGGCCCCGGGGGGTCGAGCCAGTCCGGGCCGCTCGCGGGCGCGCCCGGCACGGCGCGGGCCGCCTGGAACCGGATCGGGAACCCGTCGGGGACGACGAGCCGGTCCCCGGGGCGGAGCGTCAGGTCCGCGTCGGCACGGACGTCACGGCTCCACGTCCCGCCCTCCCAGAGGTGCACGCGGACGCGACCGCGCCCGAGGAGCGTCACGCGCTGCTCCTCGCGGATCGCCAGCGTCAGCTCGACGCCGTCCCCGCGCACCGACCGCCCCTCGCTCACCCACGCGCTGTCGGTGGCGAACGTCACGCGCGGGCGCGAGGCGACGTCGCGCCAGACCCCGGGCCAGGCAGGGTCAGTCGCGGCGACGACGGCCGCGAGCGGCCCGAGGAGCCCGACCAGCGCGAGGGCCGCCGCCGGCAGGGCGAGCCGCCAGCCGACGGCCGGGCGCCAGGCCGCCAGCGCGAGGGCCGCCGCGATGACCGCGACGGCGACGGGACCCGGCCAGCCGAGGGCCCGGGCAAGCTCCCGAACTGCCGCGAGCTGCGCCCAGAGGAAAAGCAGTGCCGACACGGCCGTCGCGAGCGCGGCGGGTCCGACGGGCGACCCGGCGCCGGGCCAGCGCTGCCGGAGGAGCCGGAGCACGTTCGGGGGCCCGGCGGCGGGCAGGCGGCTCCAGGGCGCCCCCACGAGTAGGGCGACCAGCACGGCACCGCCCCCGAGGGCCAGCGGCGCCCAGAGGCCCCGGATCCCGTCCGCGAGGAGCATGGGGCCGACGGCGAGCAGCGCCGGGGGGGAGAGCCAGACGGCCGCCAGGACCAGGGCGTGCGCGGCGCCCGCCATCAAGTCCCCCCGCACCCCCGTTCCCTCTTATCCAGATCGCCGGGACGGCTCGGGCCTGCCGCCCTCGCGACGTCCCGTCCCTCCGGCGGCCTCCGGGGGGGGGGAGGGGCGCCGCCTGCTTCCCCGTTGGCGTCGCGGGAGCGGGGTGCCACGGGGCGGCTCATGGCCGCGCGTCGTCGCCGGGAGGGCCAGCGGCCAGCAGGAGGAGGAACAGCCCGTGCGCGGCGAGGGCGGCCCACCAGGCGAGGCCGACGTCGAGAAGGCGCACGGCGGCGAGCTCCCGCGGCGCGAGGAAGAGCGCGCCGACGAGCCCGAGCGCCACCACGACGAGGCCGCTCTTCAGGGCGGCCTGCGCGCGGCGGCGCCGGAAGAGGGTGCGCGGCGTCGGAACGAACGAGGTGGACGGACGCGCGATCACCGGGCGGCGGCGGCGCAGGCTCGCACCGCGCTCAGCCCGGGATCACGGCATACCCGAGACGCTTCGAAACCTGCTGCGCCGCACCCCTGACGCGCGCCGCGAGCTCGCCGTCGAGCCGCTCGAGCGGGAGCCGGAACGCCGGACCCACGACGCCGATCGCGCCGACGACGCGCTTGGCGTAGTCGCGCACCGGCGCGGCCACGCCGCGGACGCCGAGGGCGAACTCCTCGTCCTCGAGCGCCAGCTCCTGCGACGCGCCGCGCTGGATCTCCTCGCCGAGCCGGCCGAGATCGGTGACGGTGCGCGCCGTGACGGCCATGGGCTCGTGCTGCTTCCAGAGCTGCTCCAGCTCCTCCTGGGGACGGAAGGCCAGCTGGGCCTTGCCGAGGGCGGTGGCGTGGGCGGGGAGGCGCCGGCCGAGCTGGGGAACGACCCGGACGGCGTGGGGCGTCTCCACCATGTCCACGCACACGACCCAGGGGCCGTCGAGGATGCCGAGGTAGCTCGTCTCGCCCGTCTCGAGCGCGAGCTGCTCGAGGACCGCGCGGGCCTGCTTGACGAGGCCGAGGTGGTGGAGGAAGACGCTCGCGACCTCGAAGGTCCGCATGCCCAGCCGGTAGCTCCCCGTCTCCTTGTCCTGCTCGACGTAGCCCCGGGTCTCGAGCGTCGCCAGGAGCCGGAAGACGTTGTTCTTGTGGAGCTTGAGCTTCCGCGAGAGCTCGGTCACGCCGAGCTCCTCCTGCGCGCTCGTGAACGCTTCGAGGATGTCGAGCGCCCGGCTGACCGACTGGATCAGGTAGTCCGCCTTGGCTTTCTTCATCGGGCCCGTGCCCTTTCGGTGAATGTCCTAAACAGGCGTCGAGAGAAATCATAAACCGTCGTTATCCCCGCGTCAAACGGATTCTTCGGGAAACGGAACGTCGTAAATGAGCGCCGTTATGGGTAAGAATGACCACGGCTCCCCGGAGCTCTGGAGCTCGTCCGAGGCCGCGCCGGGGCCGGCCGCCGGGTGGCGTGGTAGAGTGAAGCGCGGCGCCGGCGCGGCCGGCACCCCAGGAGGGGGCATGGAGGAGATTCGACGCATTCTCGTCGTCGTCGCCCACCCGGACGACGCCGAGTTCGGCTTCGGCGGCACCGTCGCCCGGTGGATCGGCGAGGGTTACGAGGTTTTCTACTGCATCCTGACGAACGGCAACAAGGGGTCCGACGACCCGGCCATGACGCCCGAGCGCCTGGCGGCGATCCGCGAAGAGGAGCAACGCGCGGCGGCGCGGACGCTCGGGGTCAAAGAGGTCGTCTTCCTCGGGTACCCCGACGGCGAGCTCGAGGACACGCGCGAGGCGCGGCGCGACGTGGTCCGGGAGATCCGTCGCTTCCGACCCGAGCGCGTGGTGACGCAGAACCCCTTCCCCGGCCTGAACCCCTACGCGGGACACCGGGACCACCGCCACGCCGGCCGGCTCGCGCTCGACGCCGTGTATCCCTACGCGCGCGACCGCATGCACTTCCCCGAGCTCGTGCGGGAAGGGTTCGAGCCCCACCGGGTGCGCGAGGTCTACCTCGTCGGCCACCCCGAGCCCGACGTCGTCGTGGACATCACCGGGACGATCGACCAGAAGCTCGCGGCGGCCCGCTGCCACGCGAGCCAGCTCCGCGATCCGGCCGGCTTCGAGGCCCTCGCCCGCCAGCGGGCCGCCGACGTCGGCAAGCCGCACGGCCACACGTACGCGGAAGCGTTCCGCGTCATCCACTTGCCGCGTTAGGGCTGTGAAGCCGCTTCGGCTTGCGATCCTCATCGGCGTGGCCCTCGGGGCCATCGCCGCCACAGCCGATCCCCTGCCCGATGCGGCGCGGCTCCTCGGCTGGGTCCGTGACCTCAGCGCCCCGGCGATGGAAGGGCGCGGCGCCGGAACGGCGGGCGCGGACCGCGCGGCCCGGTATCTGGCGGACCACTTCCGGCGCATCGGCCTCAAACCCGCCGGCGACGCCGGCACCTACCTCCAGCGCTTCGAGGTCCTGACGCGCGTCCGGCTCGGCGTCGACAACGCGCTCGAGGTCTCGGCGCCAGGGGGCGCACAACGGTTCGCCGCGGGCCCGGACTTCCTGCCCTTCACCTTCTCGAACGACGGCGAGGTGAGGGCCGAGGCCGTCTTCGCGGGCTACGGCATCACGGCGCCCGCGCTCGGGTACGACGACTACGCGGGCCTGGACGTCCGCGGCAAGGTGATCCTCGTCATGACCGGCGAGCCGCGCGAGCGGGATCCCCAGGGGCCGTTCCGCGCGCCCGAACACTTCCACTACACGGAGCTCCGTCACAAGGTCCTCAACGCCCGCGAGCACGGCGCGGCGGGCGTCGTCGTCGTGGAGAACCCCGGCCGGGCAGAGGACCCGCCCCGGCCGATTCGGGGCACGACCCCGGCCTGGGGTCTCCTCGCCGTGAGCGCGACGCGGGCCACGGCGGCGGCGATGCTCGCCCCCGCGGGCCTGGACCTCGCGGCGCTCCAGGCCGACATCGACCGCGCGCTCGCCCCGCGGTCGAGCCCCCTCCCCGGCGTGACGGCGCGGCTCCGCGTGGCGCTCGTCCGGGAGCGCGGCCAGACGGCGAACGTCGTCGGCTTCCTGCCCGGGACGGACCCGACCCGCCGCGACGAGGTCGTGGTCGTCGGCGGGCACTACGACCACCTCGGCCGCGGCAGCCCGTTCTCCCTGGCCCCCGACCGCGCCGACGAGATCCACCCGGGGGCCGACGACAACGCCTCGGGCACCGCGGTCGTCGTCGGCCTCGCCGAGGCGTTCGCGCGCGCCGGCGGCGCGCGCCGGAGCCTCGTCTTCGTCGCGTTCTCGGGGGAGGAGCTGGGGCTCCTCGGCTCGGCCCACTACGTCCAGCACCCGCCGGTGCCGATCGAGCGGACGGTCGCGATGGTGAACCTCGACAGCGTGGGCCGCATGCAGGGGGACCGGCTCTACGTGATGGGCGTGGACTCGGGCCAGGGGCTCCGCGCGGTGGTCGAGCAGAGCGCGCAGGGGCTCGGCGTCCAGCTCGCTCTCCGCGGCGATGGGATCGGGCCCTCGGACCACACGGCCTTCTACAACCAGGACCGCCCGGTGGTCTTCTTCTTCACCGGGACGCACGGGGACTACCACCGGCCGAGCGACACCTGGGACAAGGTCAACGCCGACGGGCTCCGGAAGGTGGCGGAGGTCGCCTACCGGACCGTCCGCGCGCTCGCCGACCGCGACGACCGCCTGGCGTTCGTGCGGGCCCCCGCGACGGGTGGGGCTCGGCCGGCCGCGGGCGGGGGCTACGGGCCCTACTTCGGCTCGGTGCCCGACTTCGCCGACAGCCCCATCCCCGGCGTCCGGCTCGGGGGCGTGCGCCCCGGGAGCCCGGCGGAGCGCGCGGGGCTGCGCGCGGGCGACGTCATCGTGCGCTTCGCGGGTGTGACCGTCCGGACGCTCGACGACCTCACGTTCGCCCTCCGGACGCGGCGGGCCGGTGACACGGTCGCGGTGATCTACGTCCGCGACGGCGCGGAGCACACGGCGCAGGCAATCCTCGAGCAACGGAGGTAACGATCCTGAGGCCTCTCCCCCCAGGGGAGAGGGCAGGGTGAGGGGTCATGCTGGACCGGCGGAGCCTGCTGCGACTCGGTCTCGCGGGTGCGGCAGCGGCCCTCTGGGATCACGGACGCCAGCGCCGCGCCCGGGCGGCGGCGCCCGAGGCGCCGCGGGATCCCCGCGAGCGGCACCTGGGCGCCCTCCAGCAGCTCACCTTCGGCGGCCAGAACGCGGAGGCCTACTTCGACTGGACGGGGGAGCGGCTCGTCTTCCAGTCCACGCGTCCCCCGTTCGGCTGCGACCAGATCTTCACGATGCGCGCCGACGGGAGCCAGGTCCGCCTGGTCTCGACGGGCCGCGGGCGGACGACCTGCGCCTACTTCTTCCCCGACGGGAGCCGGCTCCTCTACGCCTCGACGCACCTCGCGGGCGCGGAGTGCCCTCCCCCGCCCGACCGTTCGCGGGGCTACGTCTGGCCGCTCTACGACTACGAGCTCTTCACGTGCACCCCCGACGGCAGCGACCTCCGCCGGATCACCGCCCATGCGGGATACGACGCCGAGGGCGCCGTCGCCGCCGACGGGCGCCGGATCGTCTTCACCTCGCTCCGGGAGGGGGATCTCGACCTCTACCTCTGCGACCCCGACGGGGGCAACGTGACCCGCCTCACCGATCGGCCGGGCTACGACGGCGGCCCGTTTTTCTCCTGGGACGGCCGGCAGATCGTGTGGCGGGGCCGGCACCCGACCGAGGCCGCGGAGCTGGCCGAGTACCGCGCCCTGCTCGCGCGCGGCCTCGTCCGCCCGCACCGCGCCGAGCTCTTCGTCATGAGCGCGGACGGAACCGGCGTCCGGCAGGTCACGGCAAACGGGGCGGCGAACTGGGCGCCGTTCCTCCACCCCGACGGCGAGCGGATCGTCTTCGCCTCGAACCTCCACGACCCGGGCCGGTTCGACTTCGCCCTGTACCTCGTCCGCCGGGACGGCGGCGGCGTGGAGCGGCTCACGTACGCCGAGTCGTTCGCCGCGTTCCCGATGTTCTCCCGTGACGGGAGCCGTCTGGTCTTCTGCTCGAACCGCGGCGCGAGCGCGCCCCGCGAGTACAACGTCTTCATCGCCGCCTGGGTGGACTGACGGCGCAAATCCACCTCCAGTCACCCGGGGGGAGGTCGCGGGCGAACATCGCCATATTTCAGGAAGTTCCGTTTCCATCCGCGTCACCTCCGGGGTATGATCGGTTTGACCCACGGTTGCGGAGAGGCGCCATGGCAGTCCGAGGGCTGGACTCGGTCCCTGTGAAGGACGACCGAGTCTACCTGAGCCACATACCGTCGTGACTCGCCTGCCGGAACTCAAGCACGACGTCGAGGCGCTTCTGGCGAAGTTCGGCCCGTCTGGGTCGGCGGCCCCATGACACCTGAGCGCTCGCCCTCCACCGCGCAGGCTCTGACCCAGGCGACCCGACAGCCCTGGAATCCGGCCGAGGCGCGGACGCTCTGGGAGCTGATCGCCCGGCGCGCCGCGGTCGCGCCCGACGGCACCTACCTCACGCTGTTCGGCGACACGCTCACGGTCGGCCGGCTCCACGCGACGAGCCTCCGGTACGCCGGGGCGCTCGCCGCGCACGGGCTCGGCCCCGGGGACAAGGTCGCGCTCATCCTGCCGACCTGCCAGGAGTTCTTCTTCGCCTTCTTCGGGACGCTCGCCCTGGGCGCCGTGCCGGTGCCGCTCTACCCGACCCTCGCGCCCGAGCTCAAGGCGCGCATCTTCCGGAACGCCGAGGCGCGGGCGGTCGTCACCGTGGACTGGTTCCACGACGACGTCGAGGCGGCCCGCGCCGAGGCGCCCGACATGCGCCACTACCTCACCCCGGACGGGCTGGACACCGGGGCGCCGCCCGCGCGCCTCCCCGAGCCGCGCGAGGACGACGTCTGCTTCCTCCAGTACACCTCCGGGAGCACGGCGGCGCCGCGCGGCGTCGTCCTCACGCACGCCAATGTGATGGCGACGGTGCGGCTCATGGTCGAGGCGGTCGGCATGACGCCCGCCGACACCGTGGTGAGCTGGCTCCCCCTCTACCACGACATGGGGCTGATCGGCTGCGGCTTCTGCCCGCTCCACACGGGCACCCCGCTCGTCCTCCTGCCGCCGGACCTCCGGAACCCGCGGGCATGGCTCGAGGCGATCACCGAGCACCGCGGCGTCTTCACCGTGGCCCCGGACTTCGGCTACCGGAACTGTGTCCGGAACATCCACGACACGGGCGGCCTCGACCTCGGGAGCCTCCGCATGGCGCTCTCCGGAGCCGAGTCCGTCCGCCTCACGACGATCCGCGCGTTCGAGGCGCGCTTCGGCGTGAAGGATGTCTTCTGCCCGGCCTACGGCCTGGCCGAAGCGACGCTGGCCGTCGCGATCTGGCCGCCGGGGGAGCCGCTCCGCCTCGATCCCTCGGGAACGCTCGTCTCGGTCGGCCGGCCGTGCCCGGGCGTTCGGGTGGCGATCGCCGGGCCCGAGGGCGCGGGGCGCGCGCGGTCCGGGGAGGTCGGCGAGATCCTCGTCCAGAGCCCCGGCGTCATGCAGGGGTACTACCGGGACGCGGAGGCGACGGCGCGGGCGCTCCGGGACGGGTGGCTCCACACGGGAGACCTCGGGGTCCTCGACCCCGAGGGGTACCTCTACGTGACCGGGCGCATCAAGGACATCATCATCGTCGGCGGCGAGAACGTGGCGCCCGCGGACCTCGAGGAGATCGTGGACGGCCTGCCGGGCATCCGCTACTCCGCCGCCGTCGGCGTCGAGAGCGAGCGCACGGGGACCCAGCGCCTCCACGTGGTCGCGGAGGTCCGGGACGAGGGCGCAGCGGCCGAACAGTCCTCGAGGCTCGCGCGACAGATCGGCGCCGAGCTGCACCGCCGCCGGGGCGTCCGGCCCGCTCGGGTCCTCCTCGTGCGCGCCCACACGATCCCGAAGACCTCGAGCGGCAAGATCCAGCGCTCGGCGCTCGCGGCGGAGCTCGCCGCCGGGGCGCTCGCCGACCGAGTGCTCTACCAGACCGGGGCGGCCGGGCACGCGGCCGACGCCCGAGGGGCGGACGAGCCCAGATGAAGTTGGACATCAACGTCGCGATCGACACGCTCCGCGACGTCCCGGCCGTCGCGCGCGACGCCGAGGCGCTCGACTTCGACGGGGTCTGGGCGTCGGAAACGAAGCACGACCCCTTCCTCCCCCTCGCCCTGGCCGCCGAGCACACGCACCGGGTGAGCCTGGGGACCGCGATCGCGGTCGCGTTCCCGCGGAGCCCGACCGTGGTCGCGCACACGGCGTGGGACCTCCAGGCCGCGTCGGCGGGGCGCTTCATCCTCGGGCTCGGCACCCAGGTCAAGGGCCACAACGAGCGCCGCTTCTCGGTCCCCTGGAGCGCCCCCGGCCCCCGGCTCCGCGAGTACATCCTGGCGCTCCGGGCCCTCTGGGAGTGCTGGCAGACGGGGAAGCCGATCAACTTCCGGGGCGAGCACTACGCGATCACGCTCATGACGCCCTTCTTCGCCCCGGCGCCGATCGCGTACCCGCGGATCCCGATCTACATCGCGGCGGTGAATGCCTACAACCTGCGCCTCGCGGGTGAGGTGTGCGAGGGCGTCCACCTCCACCCCTTCCACTCGGTCGCCTACCTCCGGGAGTTCGCCCTCCCGCAGATCGAGGCCGGCCTCGCGAAGAGCGGCCGCACGCGCGCCGACATCGTGCTCGCGACCTCCGTGTTCATGATCACCGGGCGGAGCGACGAGGAGCGGGTGCAAACCCGGGAGCAGGTCAAGGCGCAGATCGCCTTCTACGCCTCCACGCGGACCTACGAGCCCGTGCTCGCCGCGCACGGCTGGCAGGACCTGATGCCGCGCCTCCACCGGAAGTCGGTGGAGGGAGACTGGGCCGGGATGGCCGCCCTGATCACCGACGAGATGCTGGCGACCTTCGCCGTCGAGGCGCCGCTCGAGGGACTCGCGGACGCGCTCCGGGCCCGGTACGCGGGCCTGCTGGACCGCCTGGCGCCCTACCTCCCCCTCGAGACCCGGAGCGACCGCGCCCAGGTCGCCGCGCTGGCGGAGGCTCTGCGGGGCCGGCTCTGAGCGCCCGAACGATGGCGGCCGCGCGCGCGTCGAATAGAACGGGTCAGACGGGAGGGCTGAGGCCCCCCGAGGAGGACAGGATGCAGCGGACACGTCGCGGGCTGGCATCGATCCTGGCCGCCGCGGCGGCCCTCGCGGCCGCCACTGCCTGGGCCGGGCCCGCCACGGACCAGGTGAAGGTCTCGGTGGACCGGGTCCTCGCCCTCGTGCAGGACCCTGAGCTCAAGAAGCCGGCGAACGCCGAGAAGCGCCGGACGCAGATGCGAGAGGTGGCGCGGGGCCTGTTCGACTTCGAGGAGATGGCGCGGCGGGCGCTCGCACGGTACTGGGCGCAGCGAACCCCCGAGCAGCGGAAGCGCTTCACCGAGCTCTTCGCCGACCTCCTCGAGGCCTCCTACGTGGCGAAGATCGAGTCCTACGGCGGCGAAAAGATCACCTACCTGCCCGAGGAGATCGACGGCGACACCGTCACCGTGCGCCAGCGCGTCGCCACCAGAGGGGGCAGCGAGATCCCGCTCGAGTACCGGTCGCGCAAGAACGGCGACCGCTGGCGGGTGTTCGACGTGAAGATCGAGCACGTGAGCCTCGTCTCGAACTACCGGACCCAGTTCAACAAGATCATCACCCAGTCCTCGTACGAGGAGCTGGTCAAGAAGATGGAGCAGAAGCAGCTCGAGGTCGCGGAGGAGCTCAAGACGCGGAAGCCCGCCTCGAAGACCCCGTGATCGCGCCGTGGCGGCGCAGGTTCTCGTCGTCGACGACGAGCCCGACATCGTCGAGCTCATCCGCTACCACCTCGAGAAGGCCGGCTACCGCTGCCTGGCCGGCGCCGACGGCGCGGCCGCGCTCCGGCTCGTCCGCGAGCGCCAGCCCGATCTCCTGATCCTCGACCTGATGCTGCCGGGGCTCGACGGCCTCGAGGTCTGTCGTCAGCTGCGCCGCGACCCCGGGACCGCCCGGCTGCCCATCATCATGCTGACCGCCAGGGCCGAGGAGGTGGATCGGGTCGTCGGGCTCGAGGTCGGCGCCGACGACTACGTCGTCAAACCCTTCAGCCCCAGGGAACTCGTCGCGCGCGTCCGAGCCCTCCTCCGGCGCACGCGTGAGCCGGTCGCCACGGCCGTCCAGCGGATCGGTGATCTCGAGATCGACGAGGCGAAGCATCGCGTCGCGGTGCGGGCCGCCGCGGTCGAGCTCACCGCGAAGGAGTTCGGCCTGCTCGCGGCCCTGGTCCACGCGAACGGGCGGGTGCTGAACCGCGAGCAGCTCCTCGAGACCGTCTGGGGCTACGCGAACGCGGCGGAGATCGAGTCGCGGACCGTGGACGTCCACATCCGCCGGCTGCGGGAGAAGCTCGGCCCGGAGGCCCGGCGCATCGTCACCGTGAAGGGCGTCGGGTACCGTTTCGACGCGGAGGCGTAGCGTGGGCCCGACGGCGCGGTTGGGCTCGAGGCTCGCGGTCCGCCTGACCGTGGCCCTCCTGGCGGCGACCGCGATCGGGACGGCGGTCATGGGGCTGTACGTCAGCCGGGTCCTGGAAACCCACGCCGTCGAGAGCCTCAAGGACGGGCTCATCACCGGCGGCCGGCTCGTCCACGATGCGTTCGTGCCGTCCGTCGCCGGCCAGGCACTCCCGGACCACGCCCAGCGCCTCGCGGAGCGCTACGCCGCCACTCTCGAGGCACGCATCACGGTGATCGGCGCCGATGGGACCGTGCTCGGTGATTCGGAGCGCGACCCGCCGGGCGTCAGGACGATGGAGAACCACGCCGGGCGGCCCGAGGTCCGGGCCGCCCTCGCGGGCCAGGTCGCGAGCGACGTCCGCCGGAGCCACACCCTCGACGTCGGGATGCTCTACGCCGCCCTCCCCCTGCGCGACGGGTCGACGGTGCGCGGCGTCCTTCGCCTGGCTCTCCCCCTGACCCGGGTCGCCGAGGCCGTCTCGTCGATCCGACGCACCGTCGCGGCGGGCGCGGCCCTCGCGTTCGCGGTGGCGCTCGGCGTCGGCGCGTTCGTCAGCCGCCGAGTGACGGGCCCCGTCCGCGAGATGCAGGCGATCGCGCACCGTATGGCCGGGGGAGAATTCGACCGGCAGGTGCCCATTCGCGGGAGGGACGAGGTCGCCCAGCTCGGGCATGCGCTCAACCTCATGGCCGCCGGCCTGCGTGACAAGATCCAGACCCTGGAAGGCGAACGCGCGAAGGTTTCGGCCATCCTCGCGAGCATGGTCGAAGGGGTCATCGCGCTCGACGCGCGGGAACGCATCCTGCTCATGAACCGGGGCGCTCGCGCCATCTTCGGCCTCGGCGACGAGGCGGTCGAGGGCCGGCCCTTCCTCGAGGTGGTCCGGCACAAGGACCTCTACGACCTCCTCGACGCATGCCGGGTGTGCGCGCCCGGGGAGCACTGTCGCCGGGAGGTCGAGCTCGGCCCACCCCTCGGGCGTGTGCTGGAGGCTCGAGCCGCCGCCGTCGAGTACGTCCCGGGCGCCCCGGGGGCCTTCCTGGTCCTCCACGACATCACCGAGCTGCGCCGGCTCGAGCGCGTCCGCGCCGAGTTCGTCGCCAATGTCTCCCACGAGCTCCGCACCCCCCTGACCGCGATTCGGGGCTACCTGGAGACGCTGCGCGACGGCGCCCTGGAGGACGCCGAGAACGCGCGGCGGTTCCTCGACGTCGCCCACACCCACGCCGAGCGGCTCGGCCGGCTCGTGGACGACCTCCTGCAGCTGTCGGACATCGAGGCCGGCAGGGTGACGCTCGTGCCCGCGCCGGTGCCGCTCCGCGACGTGACCGAGAGCGTCGCGGGGATGTTCGAGGGCCAGGTGACGCCGAAGGGCCTCACGCTCGTCAACGACGTGCCCGGCGGCCTCGCGGTTGTGGCGGACCGCGACCGCCTGCTCCAGATCCTGCTGAACCTCGTCGACAACGCGGTCAAGTACACGCCCGAGGGGGGCCGGGTGACCGTGACCGCGGGCCGGGAGCCGGGCGGCCTGGTCGAGATCCGCGTGGCCGACACCGGGATCGGCATCCCTTCGACCGACCTGTCGCGGATCACGGAGCGGTTCTACCGGGTCGACAAGGCGCGCTCGCGGGAGCTGGGCGGCACCGGGCTCGGCCTGGCCATCGTCAAGCACCTGGTCCAGGCCCACGGGGGCGAGCTGCGCATCGACAGCGAGCTGGGCAAGGGCACGACCGTGCGCTTCACCCTCCCCGCCGCCTGACGAAGTTTACGCGCCGTTTACCCGCCCGTCCTTCGACCCGCGCGGTAGAATCCGAGGGGAGCCCTCGGGGAGAGATCACGGTGCGCCGCCGAGTCCTCTTCCTCTGCACCCACAATTCGGCCCGGAGCCAGATGGCGGAGGGGTTCCTGCGGGCCCTCGCGGGCGACCGGTTCGAGGTCGGGAGCGCGGGCACCGAGGCGACCCGCGTGCATCCGCTCGCGATCCGGGTCATGGACGAGGTCGGCGTCGACCTCCGCCGCCACGCCTCGAAGACCGTGGACGCCCTCCTCGACCAGCCGTGGGACTACGTCATCACCGTGTGCGACGCCGCCAACGAGCGCTGCCCGGTGTTCCCCGGGGGGACGGCTCGCCTCCACTGGAGCTTCGAGGATCCCTCGGCGGCGACAGGGAGCGAGGCGGAGCGCCTGGAGACCTTCCGTCGCATCCGGGACGCGATCGCTCGGCGGATTCGCGCGTGGCTGGCCGAGACGCGCGACGCAGCGGATCGGCGCCCACGGGCCTGACGTCACCCACAATTTACTTCCCGGTCACCCTCGCGTAACTCCGCCCGGTCAGACTGCTGGCGGATGAAGGCCGCAGGAGACGTCGATCCGACGCCCGCCCTCCGCCGTCGTCCCGGCGAAGTGTGGGGGCGAGACGGGTTCGTGGAACCCCGCACGGTCGACGTCACGGAATTGTTACACACGGGTAACCCGTCCGACACACGCGAACGGGACGATGAAACCACACACAGGGAGGAGTAGTCGGATGAAGACGCGCAGCATCCTCGTGGCGGTCCTGGCGATCGTAACTCTGCTCGCCGGGCTCGCGATCGCCCAGGTCCAGGTGGACCGCGCCCTCGCGGCGTACAAGGCGTCGAGCGGCATCAGCGGCAACCTCTCCAGCGTCGGGTCTGACACGCTGAACAACCTGATGACGCTCTGGGCGGAGTCCTTCTCCAAGTTCTACCCGAACGTCAAGATCCAGATCGAGGGGAAGGGCTCGAGCACGGCGCCCCCGGCGCTGATCGCGGGCACCGCGCAGCTCGGTCCCATGTCGCGGCCGATGAAGGGCTCCGAGATCGACGCCTTCGAGAAGAAGCACGGCTTCAAGCCGACGCCGATCCGGGTGGCCGTGGACGCCCTCGCGGTCTTCGTGAGCAAGGACAACCCGATCAAGTGCCTGACGGTCGCCCAGGTGGACGCCATCTTCTCGAAGTCCCGGCGCCACGGCTCCCGGGACGAGATCAAGACCTGGGGCCAGCTCGGCCTGACCGGGGACTGGACGGCGCGCCCGATCAGCCTCTACGGCCGGAACTCGGCCTCCGGCACCTACGGGTTCTTCAAGGAGCACGCGCTCAAGAACGGGGACTACCGGGACGAGGTCAAGGAGCAGCCGGGGTCCGCGTCGGTGGTCCAGGGTGTGACCGTCGATCGGTACGCGATCGGCTACAGCGGGATCGGCTACGCCACGGCCGGCGTCCGCGCCGTGCCGCTCGCCGAGAAGGCGGGGGACAGGTGCGTGGACGCGGCGGCGGATCAGGCCTACGCCGGCACGTATCCCCTCGCGCGGTTCCTCTATGTCTACGTCAACAAGGCCCCGGGCAAGGCCCTCGACCCGCTCACCCGGGAGTTCGTGAAGCTCGTGTTGTCGAAGGAGGGCCAGGAGGTCGTCGTCAAGGACGGCTACTTCCCGATCCCGGCGTCGATCGCGCAGGAAGAGCTGAACAAGATCCTCTAGTCGTGGTGAACCACGTCGAGACCCTCGAAGCGGGCGGGCCGGGAGCGCCGGCCCGCCCGCTCGACATTCCCCGATCCCGCGCCGGCCGTCGGCTCCTGGTGGACCGAGTCGCCCGCCGCCTGGTCGTCCTGGGCGGGGTCGCGATCATCGCGTCGATTCTCGCGATCCTGGTCGTCATCGCCGCCGAAGTCTACCCGCTCTTCCGGAAGCCGACGGCCGCGGCCGTCGAGGCGCCCATCCGGACGAGCGGAGCCATCCCCCTGGCCGTCGGCGTGGACGAGTACCGCGAGCTCGCGTATTTGGTCACGGCCTCCGGGGTTCGCTTCGTCTCCCTCCGGGACGGGCGCGCGCTGCCGCCTGTGCCGGATCCCGGCCTCGATGGCGCGACCGTCGTGGCGTCGTCGGCCACCGGTCGCGGAGGCCGGCTCGCCCTCGGTTTGTCGGACGGCCGGGTGATCCCGGGAGAGGTGAGGTTCAGTGTCTCCTACCCCGAGGGCCGGCGCGTGGTCGAGGGCGAATTCGTCGCCGCCGAGACCGTGCGGGTGGACTCCGACAGACGGCCCGTGCGTCACGTGGCGTACACGGTGGCGCCGAGCGGGCCCATCACGGTGGCGGTCGTCGGACCCCGGGACCTCGCGCTCGTGACGATCAGGGAGCGGAAGGCGCTCGTCGGGCCGTCTTCAAGGGACCAGTCGCGGCAGCAGCTCGCGCTTCCCCTCGACGGCGAGATCACCGCGCTGGCGCTGGACGACCGGGGCGAAGACCTCTTCGTGGGGACGTCGGCGGGCGAGATCGCCCGCGTCGATCTCCGCGATCCGGCGGAGCCCAGGGGCGCCCAGGTGGTGCGCGCCACCAGCCGGCCCGGGGCCGGCGTGAGCGTCCTGGGCTTCCTCATCGGTGATCGCACGCTCGTCGTGGGCGATGCCGCGGGGAGCGTCGGGTCCTGGCAGCTCCTCCGGCGGGACGGCCAGCCGCGCCTGACGCGGGTCTACGAGTTCACCCCCCACGCCGGCCCCGTGGTCGCGTTCGCCGCCTCGCGCCGCGACAAGGGGTTCGTCACCGCCGACGCCTCCGGCGCCACGCACTTCCACTACGGCACGACCGGCCGGACGCTGCTCGCGCTGCAGCCGACGCGCGCGGGGCTCCGGGCCCTGGCCTTCGCGCCGAAGGCGGACGGCCTCCTCGCGGCCGACGGGGCGGGGCGCCTCCACCAGTGGGCGCTCGACAACCCCCACCCCGAGATCACGTGGCGGAGCCTCTTCGGCAAGGTCTGGTACGAGGGTTACGACGGGCCGAGCTACGTCTGGCAGTCCACGGGCGGGACCGATGACTTCGAGGCGAAGCTCAGCCTCACGCCCCTCGTCTACGGGACCCTGAAGGGGACCTCCTACGCCCTCCTCTTCGCGGTCCCGCTCGCCCTCCTCGCCGCGCTGTACGCGTCGCAGTTCATGCACCCGACGTTGAAGGCCTACGTGAAGCCCACCGTGGAGATCATGGCAGCCCTCCCGAGCGTCGTCCTCGGCTTCATCGCGGGACTGTGGTTGGCCCCCACGGTGGAGCGGGTCGTGCCCGGGATCTTCCTGATGCCGCCGGTGCTCGGGACGTCCATCCTCGCGAGCGTCGTCGCGTGGCGGTGGACGCCGCCCGGCTTCCGGCGGCGCTTCAAGGCGGGAACGGAAGTCTTCCTGCTGATCCCCGTGGTCCTCGTCGCGGGGTGGGCCGCGCTCTCCCTGGGCGAGCTGGTCGAGGCGACCGTGCTGGCCGGCGACTACCGCGGCTGGCTCCTCTCCGCCCTCGGGCTGACCTACGATCAGCGGAACTCCCTGGTCGTCGGTCTCGCCATGGGGTTCGCCGTCATCCCGATCATCTTCACCATCGCCGAGGACGCCCTGTCGAACGTCCCGCCGCACCTCACGGCCGGCTCCCTGGCGCTCGGGGCCACGCGCTGGCAAACGGCCCTCCGGGTCGTGCTGCCGACCGCGAGCCCGGGCATCTTCTCCGCGGTGATGATCGGCTTCGGCCGCGCCGTGGGGGAGACGATGATCGTCCTCATGGCGACCGGGAACACGCCGGTGATGGACTGGTCGATCTTCAACGGCTTCCGGGCGCTCTCCGCCAACATCGCGGTGGAGCTGCCCGAGGCGCCCGAGGGCGGGACGCTCTACCGGGTGCTGTTTCTGGCCGCGCTGCTGCTCTTCGTCATGACCTTCGTCCTCAACACCGCCGCGGAGCTGGTGCGGCTCCGGCTCCGGCGGAAGTACCGGTACCTGTGAAGACGTTCTGGAAGAGCGGCGAGCCCTTCGTCTGGCTGACGGGCGGCGCCCTGGCCTTCGCCCTGATCATGGTGGCGGGCCTCGTGCTCCTGATCCTCGTCAACGGCCTGGGCTTCTTCTGGCCGAAGGACGTGGTCCGCCTCACCCGGACGGACGGCCGTGTCATCCTGGGCGAGGTGGACGCCCGGGAGACGATCCCGCAGCCGGGGGCGCCCCCCGGCAGCCCCCGCGCGTACCGGATCAAGGTGAAGCAGGGCAACCGGGACCTCTACGGCGCGGACTTCGTCTGGGTGGACGAGGCGAAGATCGCGGCGCGGGAGCGGCCGTCCGACACGGTCGTGATCGAGCGCCTGGAGTGGGGGACCCTCTACGGCGTCATCCAGGCCGTCAAGGACGGCGACCGGCTGGTGGCGGAGGGCCCCGAGGCCGGCTGGACGGCGCTCCTCTCGCGGCTGCCCGACGCGGCCCGCGTCGCCCGGGAGACCCGACGGATCGAGAAGACGGAGATCGGTGCGACGAACTCCGCCCAGGAGAAGATCCGCCTGCAGCTCCGGAAGCTCGAGCTCCAGGGCGTCGCGGCGGGACCCGCCGTGGAGCGGCTCGCGCGGCAGGCGGCCGATCTCCAGGCCAGGTACGACGAGCAGGCGGCACGGCTCAGCCGGCTCCGGCAGAGCCTCAGAGCCAGCGTCGTCGTCGCGGCGGCCGGCGACAAGGTCAAGGAGCTGCCGCTCTCGCAGGTCGTCCGGGCCTACCGCCCGAACGCCATGGGATGGGGGGGCAAGGCGCGCGTCTACGCCGCGAAGGCCTGGGAGTTCGTCTGGGACGACCCCCGCGAGGCGAACACCGAGGGCGGCGTCTTCCCGGCGATCTTCGGCACGGTGATGATGGTCATGATCATGAGCCTGATGGTGACGCCCCTCGGCATGCTGGCCGCCTTCTACCTCCGCGAGTACGCGAAGCAGGGGCCGTTCGTGAGCGCCGTCCGCATCGCCGTGAACAACCTCGCGGGGGTCCCCTCGATCGTCTTCGGCGTGTTCGGCGTCGGCTTCTTCGTCTACTTCGTGGGGGGGACGATCGACCGGCTCTTCTTCCCGGCGGCCCTCCCGGCCCCGACCTTCGGGACCGGTGGCATCCTCTGGGCGTCGCTGACGCTCGCGCTCCTCACCGTGCCGGTCGTCATCGTGGCCACCGAAGAGGGGCTGGCGGCGATCCCCCAGGGGATGCGGGAAGCGTCCCTCGCGCTGGGCGCCACGAAGTTCGAGACGACCTGGCGCGTCGTGCTCCCGAGCGTCATGCCGAGCATCCTCACGGGGCTCATCCTGGCAATGGCGCGCGCGGCCGGGGAGGTCGCGCCGCTCATGATCACGGGGGTGGTGAAGCTCGCGCCCGCACTGCCCGTGGACGCGTTCTGGCCGTTCGTCCACCTCGAGCGGAAGTTCATGCACCTGGGGTTCCACGTCTACGACGTCGGGTTCCAGTCCCCCAACGTGGACGCCGCGCGGCCCATGGTCTTCACGACGACCCTGCTCCTGCTGCTGATCGTCATCGTGCTGAACCTGACCGCGATCACCATGCGGACGCGGCTCCGGAAAAAGTTCTCGGTCGCCTCCGCCGTCTAGGAGAAGATAATGATACGCGCAGAGCTTCGTGTCGCGCAGGATCTGAACCCCAGCGCCGCGCCGGCGCCGGTGGTTGAAATGCCGATGGTGGAGATCGAGCACCTCTCGCTCTGGTACGGCGAAAAGCTCGCCATCAAGGATGTCTCCATGGCGGTCTCCAAGCATCGGATCACCGCCTACATCGGCCCCTCGGGCTGCGGCAAGACCACGCTGCTGCGCTGCATCAACCGGTTGAACGACCTGGTGGACGGGGTCCGGATCGTCGGCCGGATCCGGGTCAGCGGGACGGACATCTACGACCCGGGACTCGACGTCACCGAGCTCCGCAAGCGGGTGGGCATGGTCTTCCAGAAGTCGAACCCGTTCCCGAAGTCGATCTACGACAACGTCGCCTACGGCCCGCGGATCCTCGGCGTGCGCAACCGCGCGGATCTCGACGCGATCGTCGAGCGGAGCCTCCGGTCGGCGGCCCTCTGGGACGAGGTGTCCGACCGCCTCCACGACTCGGCCCTGGGCCTCTCCGGCGGCCAGCAGCAGCGACTCTGCATCGCGCGCGCCCTCGCGGTGGAGCCCGATGTCCTGCTCATGGACGAGCCGTGCTCGGCGCTGGACCCCATCGCGACCGCCAAGATCGAGGAGCTGATGCTCGATCTCAAGGCGAGCTACACGATCGTCATCGTGACCCACAACATGCAGCAGGCGGCGCGGGTCTCGGACTACACGGGGTTCATGCTGCTCGGGGAGCTGATCGAGTTCGGGGTGACCAAGGCGCTGTTCACCACCCCGCAGGACCCGAAAACCGAGGCGTACATCACCGGCCGCTTCGGCTAGACGGGAGGCGGTCATGGAACGGCACTTCGAGCGCGAGCTTCAGACCCTCCGGGAGCGCCTCCTCGCCATGGGCGGCCTCGCCGAGACGATGATCCACAAGAGCGTGAAGGCGCTCGTGGACCGGGACGAGGCCCTCGTGCAAGGCGTGCTCGGGCACGAGGAGGAGATGGACCTCCTGTGCATCGAGATCGACGACCGGTGCTTCACGCTCCTCGCGCTGAAGCAACCGATGGCCTCGGACCTCCGGTTCCTCGTCGCGGCGATCAAGATCAACAGCGACCTCGAGCGGATCGCCGACCAGACCGTCAGCATCGCGCTGCGCGCCCGGTCCCTGATCACCCAGCCCCCGGTCAAGCCGCTCATCGACATCCCGCGCATGGCGGGCCTCGCCCAGGGCATGGTCCGAAACGCTCTCGACGCCTTCGTCCGCCGCGATCCCGGGCTCGCCCGCAGCGTCATCGAAGGCGACGACGAGGTGGACAGTCTCCGCGACCAGGTCTTCCGGGAGCTCCTCACCTACATGATGGCCGACGCCTCGACGATCCCCCGGGCGCTCAGTCTGATCCTGGTCTCCCGGAACCTGGAGCGGATCGCCGACCACGCCACGAACATCGCCGAGGACGTGATCTACATCGTCCGTGGGGAGGACGTCCGGGAGCGCGGGGACAAGGAGCTGCGGAAAGGGCTGCGGACGCCGACTCCGAAGACCGGCTGACGCGCTCTGAGGGTCAGGGCTGGAGCTTGACGCCCGCCTTCTCCCAGTCCTCCAGGAATCGCTTGAGCCCGATGTCGGTGAGCGGGTGCTTGACGAGCTGCTGGAAGACCGCGAACGGCATCGTCGCCACGTCGGCCCCGGCCAGGGCCGCGTCCACGATGTGGAGCGGGTTCCGGAGCGACGCCGCGAGGATCTGCGTCTTGAACCCGTAGTTGTCGTAGATCCTGCGGATCGTCCGGACGAGGTCCATTCCGACGTGCGAGATGTCGTCGAGCCGGCCGAGGAAGGGGCTCACGTAGGTCGCTCCCGCCTTGGTGACCAGGAGCGCCTGCGAGGGCGAGAAGCAGAGCGTCAGGTTGGTCTTCAGGCCCTCGCGCGCCAGGATGCGCAGCGCCTTGATCCCCTCGACGGTCGTGGGGAGCTTCACCACGACGTTCGGGGCGATCTTCGCGAGCTCCCGGCCCTGCTGGACCATCCCGTCCACGTCCGTCGCCACCACCTCGAGGTTCACGACGCCGTCGACGATCCGGCAGATCTCGTCCACCAGGTCGCGGAACGGCCGCTTCTCCTTGGCGATCAGCGACGGGTTCGTCGTCACCCCGTCGAGGATCCCCATCGCGGCCGCCTCCTGGAGCTCCTTCACGTTCGCCGTGTCGAGGAAGAACTTCATGCTGTCCTCCCCTTCTAATCGGAGGGGGGCTTCGCCCCATCCCGTTCAGACCGGCGCGGCTGCGCCGGGCGGCCCTCCCGGCAAAGCCGGGCCGGTCGCTCTTCAGCGACCGGCTCGGGCCTGCCTCCCCCCAGCCGCGCGACAAAGTCTCGCTCTCTCAATTTCGCCCCGTCACGCTCGCGGGCGAGGCTCGCTGTTCTCGACTCGCTCGAGCCGCACCCGCGTCCCCGCCCGGACCGTGCGGAGCACGGTCGGATCGCCCTCCACGCGCCCGAAGACGTTGACGGCGCTCGCCGGCCGGATCTCGCCCCTCCGGCTCACGGGTGTCGGCCCGAAGAAGACGCAGAACGCCCGGCCCGGCGGCCAGTAGCCCAGGTCGCCCAACTCCACGACCTCGCGCGCGCCGTCTTCCTTCAACGTGACGGGGATCGAGAAATAGATCTCGTCACCCCAGGTCTCGACCTTGGCCTCGATGGGAAGCGCATCCCAGATCTCGCGGGCCGTGGGGGAATCATCGAGGGAGGCGGTGGCGGAGACGCTGCCGGCGGTGATGCGGAGCTGACGCCCCACGCTCCGAGTGTACCGCCCGGCGGGCGCCGGGAGCAAGCGGGACAGCGCCCGGGGGTCGTCAGACGAGCTTCCGGATCCGCTCCATGCAGGCGAGGAAGGCCGCCGCCGTCTCCCCGTCGGGCGAGAACGTGGGGTCGAAGAACAGCTCCTGCGCCCCGAGCGCCCGGACCCGGCCGATGTCTCCTTTGATCTGCTCGAGGGAGCCGGAGAAGATCCACCGCTTGTCGTCGAGCGGCTGCGGCGTGACGTTGAGGTTGCCGCGGACGACCACCTCCAGCGACATGGGATCGCGGCCGGCGGCCTTCGCCATCTCCCGCATCTGGCCGATCATCTGCGCCATCCCCTCGACCGGGATCCCCACCGGGTTCCAGCCGTTCGCCAGGCGGGCCACCCGGTTGAGCGCCGCCGGCGCGAAGGCGGCCAGGTAGATCGGCGGGTGCGGCTTCTGAACCGGCTTCGGGCCGATGATGGAACGGGGCACCCGATAAAAGCGGCCGTTGAACTCGACGGGGTCCGTCGTCCAGATCGCCTTGAGGACCTGGAGGAACTCGTCGGCTCGGGCGCCGCGCTCCCGCAAGGACACGCCCACCGCGTCGAACTCGTCCTTCGACCAGCCGAGGCCGAAGCCGACCCGGAGCCGGCCTCCGGAGAGCACGTCCAGAGTAGTCAGCCGGCGGGCCAGCAACACGGGGTTGTAGTACGGCATGTCGAGGACGCTGGTGCCGAGCCCGACCCGCTTCGTGTGGGCGGCCGCGAATGTCAGCGCCTCCACCGGGTCCAGCACGTGCTTGTACCCGGCGGGCAGCGAGCCGTCGGGGGTCGCCGGGTACGGCGTCTGAGGCTTCACAGGATAGAGCAGGCGCTCGGTCACCCAGACGCTGTCGTACCCGAGCGCCTCGGCGCGCTGCGCCGCCTCGACCAGCGCCTTCGGCGTCGCCGCGGGCCCGATCTGCGGGAGATTGAATCCGACACGCATCCCGGCGACTCCTTTCCCTGACGCGGGCTCAGGGCTTCGGGTGTGGAACGAACTTCGGCGCGTCCTCCCGAAACGTGTAGCCGTACGCGCCGCACGTCACCGAGGGGTTCGTGGGGCTGAACAGGCCCGCCGGGTTGGCCTTGAAGAGCCAGACGTGCAGGTCGTAGTGATGCAGGGCGGCCGGCAGCAGCGGGTGATGCCCTTCCATGGGGCCGTCGAATGGCTGGCCGAAGATCGAGGGTCGCTCCTTGATCCCCGTCGCGAGCGGGATGAACCATTCGACGGCCACGAGCCGGAGCTTGTCGCCGGCCGGCTCGTAGATGAGGATCTGCGGGCGCTGCGGGTCTGGGACCGGGCCGATCAGCCGCGGGTTCAGGAAGTGGATGCCCATGCCGCCGGCGGGGTATGGGACGTGGCCGGGAGCGGCGGGGCGGGGGTACTCGATGCAGCCCAGGGTGGAGAAGTACCCGTCATGGATCGCGAGCACCGGATCCTCGTACCTCGCGAGGGCCGCGCGAACCTGCTCCAGCTCCGGCGACAGGGCCGGCCCCTGGGCGCGGGCCGGCAGCGCCGACAGATGGAGGGCAATAGCGACGGCGATGAGCAGCCTTACGCCGGCCACGCCGAGCGAGCCGCCAGCAGGAGTCATCATTACGGAACGCACCTCCTCCTCCGTGGACTGCGCGCGCAACAGGCAACACCTTAAGGCGACATCCGGTCGAGTGTCAAGGGCGCTCCCCCACACGCGCGGCCGTTGCCCGCGAAAGAAATTGACATCGCCGCACCATTTCGTGCTCACGGCCCGGCACGCCGTGCCGGAGCTGCCGCGCCACGCCTCAAGTCGACCGCCCGGCGGTCGGGGCAGCAAGTTCCTAAAGCCGCCGAGTCGGCAACAGGAGGACGAGCCGCATTGACAAGGCAGGGGGAGATTCGTTAGATTGGCGTCAAGGATGTTGAACGAATCGCGGGGAAGGTGAACGCATCATGCCAGTCGTCAAGACGTCGGCCAAGGGGCAGGTGGTGATCCCCGCGGAGCTTCGGCAGCGGATCGGCCTCCGGCCGGGAGCCAAGGTCCTGGTCACGCTTGAGGGCGAGCGAAAAGTCGCGGTCGAGCCCCTCCCGGACGATCCGATCGAGGCGGCGTGCGGGATGCTCCAGGGCGGCCCTTCGCTGACCGACGCGCTGGCGAAGGAACGGAGGGCAGAGCATGCCCGCGAGGAGCGAAAGGCTGCTCGATTCGTTCGCCCTGCTCACCTTCCTCAACCGGGAAGACGGCTTCGAAAAGGTTAGGTCCCTCCTCAAGGCAGCGTCACGCTCTCGCGGGTCGGTCCTGATGAACGAGATCAACGTCGGAGAGGTGTACTACGTCACCGCGAAGCACCGGACCGTAGAACGCGCCGACGAGTTTCTGCGCCGTCTGGAGACCCTCCCGATCCAGCTTGTTTCGAACGGCCTTTCCGACGTCCTCGAAGCGGCCCGCATCAAGGCCCGGTTCCCCATCTCGTACGCCGACGCCTTCACGGTCGCCACCGCAATCCGAAGGAGGGCCATGATCGTCACGAGACACCGTGAGTTCGCCCAGGTGGAGCACCTGGCCAAGATCGCCTGGCTGTAGCTCCGGCCCGAGGGCCCGACACGCCTGGGGGGTATTCCGTGGAGCGAAGCCGCGACTGGATGAATCAGGCCGAGGGCGATCTCCTGCACGCGCGGAGCGATATGCAGGGGGCCTACTACGACTGGGCGTGCTTCTCGGCTCAGCAAGCGGCCGAGAAGGGGGTCAAGGCCGTGTTCCAGAAGATGGGAGCGGAGGCCTGGGGCCATTCCGTGGCCGACCTCCTCGGGGAGCTCGCCGCACGCCACACGGTGCCGGAGCGGCTACGTGAGGCCGGCCTGGAGCTGGACAAGGTCTACATCCCGGCGCGGTATCCGAATGCGCACCCGTCCGGGGCGCCGAGGACGCGCTACACGCGGAGCGAAGCGGAGCGGCTGATCGGCTATGCCGACGAGATCCTCAAGTTCTGTTCGGGTCTTCTATCCGAAGCTTGACCGCGCGGCATTGATCCGCCGCCTCGAGGAAGGGATCGTCCGCCTCGAGAAGCTGCTCCCGCTGCGGCGCGTGGTTCTCTTCGGGTCGTGGGCGAGGGACCGCCACACGGTTGCCAGCGACGTGGACCTGCTCGTCATCTATCGGGGCGAGCCGCGAACGGACGCCTACGCGGTGACCAAACAGGCGCTGGACATCCCGCGGCTCGAGCCCCACCTCTACACAGAAGCGGAATACGAGGCCGCCCGGCCGACCGTGGACCGGATGACCGAGGCAGGAGTGGTCCTCTTCCCGCGCTGATCTCTTGCGCTCAGCGGGCGCCGGGGAACGACCCCGGCGCCCGCGCGCACCTTGCTTCGCCGCAGCCTTTCAGTCTGGCACTATCTGAATCGAATCCTCGCCGCGGATCGGTTCGCCGCTCACGGTCTGAGCCTCCAGGACGGCGATCGAGTCGCCCGGCTCGATCATGAATTGGGCCGTCGTGACGTGGCAGACGAAGTCAGGCAGGCCATCCCCGTTGACGTCCTCCGAGCTGCACGCATACCGGTCACCCTTGCCGATGAGCTTCACCGCAGCCCCCGCAAGCGCCACCGACGCGGGATCCACCTGCGTCGCATCGAAGGTGGCGCTGCTGAGAATCGCCACCGGAACGGTGCCAGCAGAACTGCTGGTCGCACGGCACGCGAGGCTGGGACCGGATCTTGAAATGCAGGAACTACTGACCTGGGGGCGAGGAACGGAGGGTTGTCCGGGGACCCGAGCAAGGGGCATGCGTGAATCCCCCGAGGGCCGGACGTTTGGCTGCGGCCGTCGGAAGCACTCTAGGTCGGAGGGGGGGACTGTCAAGGACTGGGAACAGCTCGAAACAACCGCACTTGACAGGGCGGAGGCGGCGCGAAAGGATAGACGCCGCCGTGACATCCAGGACGCCCGGGAGGCTCACCATCCCATGACGACACCGAAGCTGCGCAGCGAGCTCTGGTTCGGGGGGAACGATCTCAACGGCTTCATCCACCGCGCGTGGCTGAAGGCCGAGGGCCTGGCGGACGACGTCTTCCGCGGCCGGCCGGTCATCGGGATCGCGAACTCCTGGAGCGAGGCGACGAACTGCAACAGCCACCTCCGCACCGTCGCCGAGCACGTCAAGCGGGGCGTCTGGCGCGCGGGCGGCTTCCCGATGGAGTTCCCGGTCATCTCGCTGGGCGAAGTGCTCATGAAGCCCACGACGATGCTCTTCCGGAACCTCATGGCCATGGACGTCGAGGAGTGCATCCGCGCCTACCCCTTCGACGGCGTGGTCCTCCTCTCCGGCTGCGACAAGACGACGCCGGCCATGCTCATGGGGGCGGCGAGCGCCAACGTCCCGGCGATCATGGTCACGGGCGGCCCGATGCTCCGCGGGATGTACGGGACCGAGGAGCTGGGCTCCGGCACCGACGTCTGGCGTTACTGGGACGAGTTCCGGGCGGGCCGGATCGGCGAGGAGGAGTGGTGCGAGATGGAGAACTGCATCTCGCGCTCCACCGGCCACTGCATGGTGATGGGAACCGCCTCGACGATGGCCTCCGTGGCGGAGGCACTCGGCATGACGCTCCCGGGCAACGCCGCGATCCCCGCCCCAGACGCGCGGCGCCTGGCGCTGGCCGAGGCGACGGGGAAGCGGATCGTCGAGATGGTCGCCCAAGACCTCCGGCCGACCCGCATTCTCACCCTCGAGGCGTTCGAGAACGCGATCCGCGTGGACATGGCGATCGGGGGGAGCACGAACGCGATCGTCCATCTCCCCGCCCTCGCCGGACGCGTCGGCGTGCCGCTCCCGCTCCCGGTCTTCGACCGGATCTCCCGCGAGACCCCGTTCATCGCGAACGTGCGGCCCTCCGGCAAGTACCTCATGGAGGACTTCTTCTACGCGGGCGGGTTGCCGGCGGTCATCAAGGAGCTCACCCCGCTGCTCCACACCGACGCGCTGACGGTCACCGGGAAGGGCATCGGGGAGAACGTGCGCACCGCGAAGGTCTCGAACCGCGACGTGATCGTGCCGCTCGAGCGTCCGCTGGGCCGTGAGGGCGGCACCGTGATCCTCTACGGGAATCTTTGCCCCGACGGGGCCGTCCTGAAGCAAACGGCCGCCTCCCCGCACCTCCTCCGGCACCGCGGCCGCGCGGTCGTCTTCGAGTCGAAGCACGACCTGATGGCACGGATCAACGACCCGGCCCTCGACGTGGACGAGACCAGCGTCCTCGTCCAGAAGCTGGGGGGACCGAAGGGGGCGCCGGGGATGCCCGAGTGGGGCCAGCTCCCGATCCCCGAGAAGCTCCTCCGGCGCGGGGTGAAGGACATGGTGCGGATCTCCGACGCGCGGATGAGCGGGACATCCTATGGGACGTGCGTGCTGCACGTCTCGCCCGAGTCGGCCGCGGGCGGGCCGCTCGCGCTCGTCCAGACCGGGGACGAGATCGAGCTGGACGTGCCGAACCGGCGCCTCACGCTCCACGTCCCGGACGACGAGGTCGCCCGCCGCCGCGCCATCTTCACGCCGCCTCCCCCGGCCTTCACGCGCGGCTACGGGAAGCTCTACCTCGACCACGTGCTCCAGGCGCACGAGGGGGCCGACTTCGACTTCCTCCGCGGCGGCCCGGGGCGCGACCTGGAGCCCTACCTGCCAACGAGCCACTGAGGAGACGCCTGTGCCAACCCCACCGCATCGCCTCGCGTACCGGCCGACCGTCATGGGCACCCGCGGCTGCGTCGCGGCCGCCCACCCCCTCGCCGCGATGGCGGGGATCCAGACCTTCCTCCAGGGCGGGACCGCCGTGGACGCCGCCTGCGCGACGTCGCTCGCGCTCCACGTCGTCGAGCCGTACATGTCGGCGCCGGGTGGCGTCGCCACGCTCCTCCTCTCCCGCCGCGGCACCCGCGAGGCGCTGGTCTCCACAGGCCGGGCGCCCGCGGCGGCGGACGCTGGCGGGGTGACGGCGGCGGACCTCAAGGGCGGGCCGCGGTCGATCGCGGTGCCCGGCCTCCCGGCGGCGATGCTCGCGCTGCACGAGCGCTACGGCACGCTGCCGCGCGCGGCTGTCTTCACCCCCGCGATCCGGCTTGCCGAGGAGGGCTTCCCGCTCACCTGGAAGAACTGCGAGTTCTTCGAGAAGGGGCGCGAGCAGCTGCGCCACTCGGTTGAAGCCGAGCAGCTCTTCTGCCCCGGGGGCCGGGTCCCGCGACCCGGCACGGTCCTCGTCCAGAAGGACCTCGCCGGCACGCTCCGCCAGATCGCCGAGGGCGGCGCCGAGGCCTTCTACCGGGGCCCGCTCGCCCGCGCGATGGCCCGCGCGGTCCAGGAGCGGGGCGGGTGGCTCACGGAAGCGGACCTCGCCGCCTACGCCCCAGCGTGGGGAACACCGGTCGCGGGCCGCTTCCGCGGCTATGAGATCTTCGTCCCGCCGCCGCCGACCAACGCGCTCCAGCTCCTCCAGACGCTGCACCTCCTCGAGGGGTTCGACCTCCGGGCATTCGGCCACAACTCGGCCGACTACCTCCACCACTTCGTCGAGGCCGTAAAGGTCGCCTCGGCCGACCGCGTGGCCTTCGGTACGGCCCGGGGGCCGGTGCCGATCGCCGGCCTCCTCTCCCCGCGCTACGCGGCCGAGCGCCGACGGCTCATCGACCCGACGCGCGCCGGGGTCTCCGGGGGCGAACGCTTCAACTCGGAGCGGCTGCCCGGCGAGATGCTCCCCGGCCACCCGGCGGACTTCATGACCGAGCACACGACCCACTTCGCGGTCGCCGACGGCGACGGGACCGTCGTGACGGTGACCCAGACGCTCGGGAGCCCCTTCGGGTCCGGCGTGATGGTGCCGGGCACCGGGCTGCTCCTGAACAACTCCCTCTTCTGGACCGACCTGGAGCCCGAAAGCCCCTGCTTCCTCCGCGGGGGCGCGACGCTCGAGACGCGGATGTCGCCGACCCAGGTCTACCGGAACGGCGCCTTCCGCCTCTCCATCGGGACGCCGGGCTCGTTCGGGATCCTCCAGACGACGCCCCAGATGCTCCTGAACGTCCTGGAGTTCGACATGGCCGTGCAGGAGGCGATCGAAGCGCCGCGGGTCCGCGTCTACCGGGACCGTCTGGTGGACATCGAGGGCCGCATCCCGCCGGAGACGCGCGAGGCGCTCGCCGCGCGCGGACACCAGGTCAACGTGATTGACGACTGGTCGTGGGTCGTGGGCGGCGGCCAGGGGATCCGGCGCGACCCCGAGTCAGGCGCGCTACAAGGGGGCGCCGACCCGCGCCGCGACGGCTATGCCCTGGCGATCTAGTAGCCCTTGATCCGAAAGAATTGGGCGGCGCCGAGTCGAACTCCCCTCTCCCCCGCCGGGGGAGAGGGCAGGGTGAGGGGGTCGAGTACGTGGACTGGGCCACCGCCATCCTGGCAGAGCCGCTCCAGCTCCGCGACGGCCAGGCGCTCCTCTCGGACGCGCCCGGGATCGGCCTGACCTGGGACGAGGCCGCCGTGTCCCGCTACCTCGTGAGGTAATCCTCCCGGCCGTGAGCGGCGGATAGTCGCCGGGAGAGAAAGGATCGTCCATGCCTCCACACGGCTCGGCGTACCGGCCCCCGGTCGGTGGGAGCCGCGGCGTCGTCACCTCGGCCCACTGCCTCGCCTCGATCGCGGGGGCCCAGATGCTGCTCGAAGGGGGCAACGCGATGGACGCGGCGATCGCGACGGCGGCCGCGCTCAACGTCGTCGAGCCCTACATGTCCGGCCTTGCCGGCTGCGGCCTGATGCTCGTCTCGTCCGCGACGCGGCGCGAGCGGGTGGTCCTCGACTACACCGGGTGCACGCCGCGGGCCGCCGAGCCGGCCGGGCTCACGCCGGACGACCTGAAGGTCGGGCCGAAGGCGATCCTCACGCCGGGCAACCTCGGCGGGTGGCTCGCGGCGCTCGAGCGCTTCGGCACGATGCCGCGCCAGCGGGTACTCGCGCCCGCGATCCGCCTGGCCGAGGACGGCTTCCCCCTCAGCCCGAAGAACTGCGAGTTCTTCCGGACGGGGGAGCCCCAGCTCGCGGGCTCTGCGGAGGGGCGGCGGATCGTCCTCGGGAACGGCGCCGCGCGTCCCGGCGCGCGCTTCGTCCAGCGGGGCCTCGCCCGGACGCTCCGCCAGATCGCGGAGGGGGGCGCGGAGGTCCTCTACCGCGGCCCGCTGGGGCGAGCCATCGTCAAGACCGTCCGGGAGGCCGGGGGGTGGCTCGGCGAGGCGGATCTGGACGGATTCCGCCCCGCCTGGCAGGCGCCGATCGGCGGGAGCTTCCGCGGCGTCGAGCTGCTCGTCCCACCGCCTCCCTGCTCGGGCTGGCAGCTCGTCCAGACACTGCACATCCTCGAGGGGGTCGAGCTGGCGGCGGTCGGCCACAACTCCGGCCAGTACCTCCACCTCCTCGTCGAGGCGGTGAAGCTCGCCTCGGCCGACCGCGTCGCGTACGCCCACCAGAAGGAGGTTCCCGTGGTCGCGCTCCTCTCCAGGGCGTACGCCGAGCGACAGCGCGAGCGCCTGGACTGGGTCCACGCGGCACCGAGCGGCGGGGAGCGGTTCAGCCGCGAGCGCCTCGCGGGGGAGGTGCTGCCCGGGCACCCGGCCGACTTCATGAAGGAGCAGACCACCCACTTCGCGGCCGCCGACCCCGACATGGTCGTCACGGTGACGCAGAGCCTCGGCAGCCCCTTCGGCTCGGGCGTCGTCGCCCCGGGCACCGGCGTGTTCCTCAACAACTTCCTGAACTGGACGGATCTCGATCCCGAAAGCCCGAACTGCCTCCGGGCCGGGGACCAGATCGAGCTCATGATGACGCCGACCCAGGGGTTCCGGCACGGCCAGTTCGTGCTCTCGATCGGCACCCCGGGGTCGTTCGGCATCCTCCAGACGACGCCCCAGATGATCCTGAACCATCTCGAGTTCGGCATGAACATCCAGGAGGCGATCGAAGCGCCCCGGGTCCGCGCGTACCGTGACCGGCTCCTCGACGTCGAATCGCGGATCCCGGAGGGCGCGCGCGCCGCGCTCGCCGCGCGGGGCCACCAGATCAACGTGCTCGACGAGCACGGGGGCTGGTCGTGGGTCGTGGGCGGGGCGCACGGTATCGCGCGGGACCCGGAGTCCGGGGCGCTGATCGCCGGCGCCGACCCGCGGCGCGACGGCTACGCGATCGGGGTATAGCGCCGGGGGGGAAACGCGATGAGGACAGAGCCATGACCATCGACGACGTCAAGCGGATCCTCGTGGTCGGGGCGGGGCAGATGGGGTCCCAGATCGCCATGCAGGCGGCGCTCCACGGCTACCCCGTCACCCTGAACGACCTGAGCCTCCCCATCCTCGAGAAGGCGATGGCGCAGAACCGCGGCCACCTCGAGCGCCGGGTGGTCAAGGGGCAGATGCCGAAGGAGGCGATGGAGGCCGCCGTCGGGCGGGTCCGGCTCGAGCCCGACCTCGACCGGGCGGCGCGCGACGCCGACTTCGTGATCGAGGCGATCATCGAGCGGCTCGAGCCCAAGAAGGAGTGCTTCGCGCGCCTCGACAAGGCGTGTCCGCGGCACGCGATCCTCGCGACGAACTCTTCGACCCTGGGCAACTCGCTCATCGCGCCGGCGACGGGGCGCCCCGACAAGTGCGTCAACATGCACTTCTTCTACCCGCCCCTCGTCATGCGCCTGGTCGAGGTGGTCAAGGGGCAGTGGACCTCCGAGGAGACCCTCGGGATCACGGCGGAGGTGTCGCGGCGGATCGGGCGGGACCCGGTCGTGCTCCGCAAAGAGCTGCCCGGGTTCCTCGTGAACCGGATCCTGCGGGCCCTCGGCAAGGAGGCCTACTACCTGCTCGAGCAGGGCGTGGCGCCCTTCTGGGAGATCGACAAGGCGGTCGAGCTGGGCCTCAACTTCCCGATGGGGCCGTTCCGCCTCGCCGACCTGTCGGGCCTCGACATCGGCTACAACGCCCGGCTCGAGACGTACGAGCGCACCAAGGACCCGAACGATCGGCCGCCGCGCGAGCTGGCCAAGCGCGTCGAGCGCGGCGACCTCGGGCGGAAGACCGGCCGCGGGTTCTACGACTATTCGAAGAATCCGCCGGCGCCCATCCCCGACTGATGGACGCGACCCAGGAGCGCTTCGACCTCGTCGTCATCGGGGCCGGGCCCGCCGGGGAGAAGGGCGCCGCCCAGGCCGCCTACTTCGGCAAGCGCGTCGCCATCGTCGAGGCCGAGCCCTACGTCGGCGGGGCCGGCATCAACACCGGGACCATCCCCTCCAAGACGCTCCGGGAGACCGCGCTCTACTTCTCGGGCCTCGGCCAGCGCGGCCTCTACGGCGTGGACTACACGGTCAAGTCCGATCTGACCGTGCGCGACTTCATGTACCGCGAGCGCGAGGTGGTGGCCAAGCTGCGGGAGAAGGTCGGCGAGAACCTGGCACGGCACCGAGTGACGCTGGCGCACGGTCTCGGGAGCTTCGACGATCCCCACACGGTCCGCGTCCGGAGCGAGGATCACCCCGACCGGCTGCTCGTCGGAGACGTGGTCCTGATCGCGACAGGCTCGCGTCCCTTCCGGGCCTCCGACATCCCCTTCGACGATCGGCTGATCATGGACAGCGACACGGTGCTCCGGATGGACCGGCTGCCGCGGAGCCTCACCGTGGTCGGGGCCGGCGTGATCGGCTGCGAGTACGCCTCGATCTTCTGCGCCCTGGGGATCGAGGTCACGCTCGTGGGCGGCCGGGACCGCATCCTGCCGTTTCTCGACTACGAGATCTCCGACCGGCTGCGCCTGCAGATGGAGCTGCTCGGGATCCGGATGCGGCTCAGCACGACCGCCCAGCGGTACGAGCTCGCGGGGGACCGGGTGCGGCTCCACCTCTCGACCGGCGAGACGCTCGAGACCGAGAAGGTCCTGGTCGCCGCTGGCCGGCTCGGCAACACGGACGGGCTGGAGCTCCCGAAGATCGGCGTCACGCCGGACTCGCGTGGCATCCTCAAAGTCAACGACAACTACCAGACCGCGGTCCCGCACATCTACGCCGCGGGGGACGTGATCGGCTTCCCGGCCCTCGCCGCGGTCTCGATGGAGCAGGCGCGCGTCGCGATGTGCCACGCCTTCGAGCTGAAGTACAAGACCCGCGTCTCGCCGCTCCTGCCGCTCGCCGTCTACACGATCCCCGAGGTCGCGATGGCCGGAGAGACAGAGGAGACCTGCCAGCAGAAGCACATCCCCTACTGCGCCGGGCGCGCCTACTACGAGGCCAACGCGCGGGGGCAGATCGTCGGGGACCTGGTCGGGGAGATCAAGCTGGTCTTCTCGCCGGTCGACCAGGCGCTCCTCGGGGTCCACGTGATCGGCGAGGCCGCCTCGGAGCTGGTCCACGTCGGGCAGGCCTGCATCCAGCTCGGGGGCACGCTGGACTTCTTCATCCAGGCTGTCTTCAACTACCCGACGCTCGGGGAAGCCTACAAGTACGCCGCCTACGACGGCCTCGGCAACCTCGCTCGGATGAAGGCGGGTGAGCGCCCTGCCACCGCCGCGCGCCCGCTCGAGGACCAGCGCGCCCACACCCCCCGCTAGCCTGGAGGACCACCCCGGGGCCTGTCGCCGGGCTCGCCCCGCGCGCCCGGGCTCCGGGCCCCTTTCTCAGTCGCCTTCCGCAATTCGGGGAATTGCGGAAGGACTCCGAGGGGACCCCCATCCGCCCGGGACCCCGCGGGGCTCACCCGGCGCCACCCGGGGTGGCGGGCCCGCTGGCGCCAGCCGCCGTATTGCCGAGCTTGGACGGAGGGACTATCGTGGTGATCGCGGAGAGCAGCACATGGGCACGCGGCGGCCGCATACCTCAGTGTCGTGCCATTCCGAACCGCGGCCCGGCCGACCTGATGTTCGGCCGATGACGGGCGGACAGGGCCCCTGGGGCTCGCGCCGGATAGGCCGCCCGCCGCACGCAGCATACACGCTAGCTGGCAGAAACTTGTTGGGATGTCGTGTATCCAAATCGACACGGACCGAATGCCGTCACAGCGGCGGGCGGGCGGGAACTTGCAGGTCATGGCCACCTCGGCCGAGGGCCTCTAGGCCGAAGTTCCCCCTGCCGCTATAGGGGATGGCGTTGATTTTCTTGACGAAGGCATGTCTTGGTGCCCGGGCGTTCTGGCTACAGGGTGAGGGAGACCCCGAGCCGATCGAGGGCGCGCTGCTGCAGCGGGGTGGGCGTCGTGAGTTTGTCGAACTCGATCGCCGCGTCTGACTTCAGGCGCATGCGATCCTTCACGATCGTCCGCAGATGGCGCAGGAGCGACTGGAAGCTGTGGACGGGCTCCCCCTCCTCCGTCCGCTTCGTCAGCGCTTTGGCCTTCGCCCGGGGCGACCGCTGCGCCGGCGCCACCACCGAGCGGCGCTCGGCCTCGGCGGCCGCCGGGTCGTCGTCGTCGAAGAGCAGGGGGGCCAATGCGCGCCGCATGTGCCATTCCACGTAGTAGGCCAGCATGCAGAGAAAGACGTGCGCGCGGACGCGGTCGGCCTTGCGATGATGGATGGGGCGCACCTTCAAGTCGACGGTCTTGAGGCTCCGGAAGGCGTGCTCGATGGCGGCGAGCCGCTTGTAGCTGCGCACGGCCTCGGCCGTCGGGAGTCGGTCGGCCTCGACACTCGTGCGGAGGACGTAGATCCCATCGAGGGCGGCCTCGCGCGCGATGGCCGCCTCGTCGCGCGCGGCGCGGAAGCTCGTGTCGGTGATCTCGAGCGTGAAGTGCTTGCCGACCTTGCGCCGCCCGAGCACCTTGCCGACCTGGAGCGCGATGCGGGCCTGGCCGCGGAGCGGCCGCTTCGCGCGCGCGGTGGCGGCCGCGATCGTGGCCAGCTCGCGTTTGGTCGCCTCCAGGAGCTCCCCACGCTTGCGGGCCCGCTCCTCGGCCAAGAGGGGGTTCTTACAGAC
>CAYQDR010000004.1:1457-100413 GCA_964416315.1 uncultured bacterium | reverse complement strand
GTTCACGCTCATCCTCGGGCTTTCCGGGCGCGGCGGTTATGGCGGCTGGTCGAGCGGCGGCGGCGGGGGCGGCGGGGGCGGGGGCGGGGGCGGCGGCGGCTGGGGCGGCGGCGGCGGCGGCGGCGGCGGGACCGCTTCCGGCTCCGGCGGCGGTGGGGGCGGCGGCAGGAAAAGCACGATGGTCACGTCGACCGGGTTGGGAGGAACAACCTTTACGGTGGTTTCGCCGGTGGCCTCTCCGCATGTACCTGCCAGCTTCCAAGACCCGGCCGGCAGCGAGAGTGTGAACTGGAAGGGTGGGATAGGGACGCTCTGCGATGGGCCGTCGCCGGTGGCAGTGACGACGCCGGTGCAGTTGGTGGGTTCCTGCGCCGCGGGGGGAGGCTTGAGCGTGAGCACGACTTCCCGGGAACCCGTCGGCCCGGTGCTTTGGCTTCGGTCCCCCCCGCACGCCTGGGTGACCACCACCAAGAGGAGGAGCCGGCCGGTCCAGTGCCGCACTCGCCGCTGGCTGGTCGGAGGACGCATCAGTGGGTCCCCCCTATTCACTCAACCTACACCTGTCATCGCCCCACCTCGCCTAGAACCGGTACGTGAGGCGGAGATCCACGTGGACCCCGCGGATCGTCGTGTCCCTCGGGAAGATCGGGCTCTGCTTGGCCTCGAGGACAAAGTAGCGCACCCCCACGTCCATCGCAAACGTCCGGCTCGGGCTCCAGGTGAGGGATGGCCCGAACGCCACCTTTGTCCTTCCCCCGTCGTGGAACGGGTCGTCGGCCGCGTAGTCGTTGGCCTCCACGCGCCGGAGATCGGCGGCGATCCGCGCCGACCACGCATCGTTCAGGATGTACCCGGCCGTGACTCCGGCCCGGAAGTCGTTCCCATTGCTGTTTCGGGGCTCGGTCCTGAGTCGCCCGGTGGCGTCAGCTCGCTCGGCCTTGAACCGCACGATGTCGCGCAGCGTGACGGCGAGCCACCAGGGCTCCGGGCGCCACTCCGCGACCACGCGGACGTCCAGTTCGTCGCCCTCCCGGAGGACGTCGGCCCCCCGGCGCTCGTCGGGCGTGAAGTACGTGTAGGCGGCCCCGGCGAGAAGGCGGATCGTGTCCGTGGCGTACAGGTCCACGAGCAGCGCGCCGGTTAGCTGGTCTCCCGGATCGAGGTCGTCGTTGGCTACGTCCCGGGTGGGGTCGAACTCACCCGTCTTGAGATAGGCGAATCCCAGGCCGACGCCGAACGCACCAAAGTTACGGTACGCGATGACCGTCGGGTTGAAGTCCAGCCCTTCGCCGAATCGCTCCACGGCCACCAGATCCTCGTCCTGCGCGGCGGGGATGTCTCGCGTCTTGAGACGCGCGACCCCGGTGGGGAGATCGACATCGAGACCGGCCCGGAACTCGGTCTCGCCCAACGTGAACCGCAAGTACGCGGAGAGGGTCGTGTCCGTAAGGCCGGTGATGGAGGCCGTGGGAGCGTCCCCTCCGGGGTCGCGCTCGGACGTGCCGTACGCGCTGCGGACGCTCGCACCCCAGTCCGGTGTGTCGAAGGCCAGGCCGAAGGGCGCGAGAAGCTGGCGACCATCCTGACCACCCCCGGTCCACACGTCCGCGTGGAAGCCCGTGTGGAACGTCCACTCGTTGGCCGCGGCATCGGGCGCTGGGCCCACGACCAGACCCCCCACCACGACCACCCACCCGAGGGTCAGTACCCAGCCAAGACCTCCGAGCCGTTCCGGGACTCTCGGCCTCATGCCCTTCCCCTTCGGGCGCCCGTCCCGATTCTGGGCGCGGCGAGCTGTGCGGCGGATCACTCGATCGATACGCTGGTGCCGACCGGGGCCTCGTGCGACGCCGCATCGCTGCGGCCGGTTCGCGTCGGCGTGCCGGGCCTGAGTAGGCGGAGGCCGGTCAGCCGCTCGCCGGAGAGCTTGGCGCCGAGCGAATCCACCGCCTCGCGATCCGGATCGCCCGGTTCCACGGTGGCCGACTCGAAGGCCAGGACCTTGAGGAGCGAGCGCTTGTCCCGGAGCGGGATAACGACGCAGGGGTCCGGGTCCCGGCCGGGGAGCACGCGCGTCCACCGGTTACGCGTGCAGAGAACCGAGGCGACGCGGCCGACCGCCGTGACCTCGACTCCACCGGCAAACGTATAGATCCGGCTGGCGGCGTCGGCGGCGTGCAACATGGCGAAGTCGGTCTGGCGGACGGCGGCCACGGCGGTGGGGGTCTGGACCGCGAAACGACCCTGTCCAACTGCCACCTTTGCAACCACCTGGCGCGCTACCCAGGCCCGGGCCTGGCCGGCGGCGAGGTTGAAGCGGGAGGTCGTGGGAGCGCCCGCCGCGTCCACGTCGAGCTGGTCGATCTCGAGGTCGGAGAGCTCGCCGAGCCGCACGATGCTCCCGTCCCCCAGCTCGAGCTCCGCGGCGCCGCCCTGGCCCGTGCGGACGCGGTCGCCCTCGTTGAGGCGCGCGCCGCGCGCCAGCGGACGGGCGGCCTGCCCCTTGGGGATCGCGTCCGCAGGGGCGCGGGCCAGCAGCACCAGGGCTGTCCCGGCGGGCTGGGCCTCGGCCCCGACGACGAGCGTGAAGCTCGCGGCGGCCGCGAGCAGGATGAGCCAGCGCCCGGCGTTCCTCATGCACGTTCCTCCTCGGCGGGCTGTTTCACGTCGATCAGGTCGTAGATCTCGACCGCCTGGACTTTGCCCTTGACGGTCACCGTTCCCAGGGAGTTGGCGACGACGCGGTCTCGGACGAGGGCGTAGGTGCTCGCGCTGATGATCGCGTGGCGGTGGGTCTTGTAATCCTTGGTGAGCCCCTCGAGACGGGCGGCGAGGTTGACGTGGTCCCCCGTCACCGTGTACGCGAACCTCTGGGCCGATCCGAGGTTGCCCACGACGATGTCTCCTGAGCTGATCCCGATCCCGGCGGCGAGCGTCTCCCGCCCGGCGGCCTGCCACTGCGCGTTGAGCCGCTCGAGCGTTTCGGCCATCTCCACCGCCGCTCGACACGCGTTCAGCGCGTGGTCCGGGTCGGCCAGCGGGGCGCCAAACAGCGCCATGATGGCATCGCCGATGAATTTGTCAAGGGTGCCCTTGTGGCGGAACACCACCTCCACCATCGCCGTGAGGTACTCGTGCAGCACCGCGACGACCTCCTCGGGCGGGTGCCGCTCGGCGAAGGTCGTGTAGCTCCGGATGTCCGAGAAGAGCACGGTCATGGTCCGCCGCTCCCCGCCGAACGCCAAGGCGGCGGGGTCGCGCGCGACGGTCTCCACGACCTCCTGGGGCACGTACTGCTGGAAGGCGCGCTTGATCCAGCGGCGCTCCCGCTCTTCCGTCAGCACCTGGTAGGTCACGCTGCCCACGTGCCCGAGGGCCAGGGTGGCGAGCGGCGGCAGCATCTCCACCCACGTCCCCAGCCGGAAGGCCAGGTGCGTCAGACCGGCCACGGCGACGCCGACCACGAGGGCGGCGATGCTGCCACGGACGGCGCCGAGCCGGGGCAGGAGCGGGGAAACGGCCGCGAGCAGCAGCACCACCGCCGCTTCCAGGAGTTTCATCGACTCGTAGCGGTACAGGTGCCGCCCTTCCAGGATGTTGGCGAGGGTCGTGGCGTGGCTCTCGACCCCGGGCATCTCCGTATCGAACGGTGTCGGCCGCACATCCATCAAGCCCAGGGCATCGAAGCCGACCAGGACCAGGTGATCCTTCACCGCGGGCGGCTCCTGGCTGGTGAGCACGTCGGCGGCCGAGAGCTGCCGGAAGGTCTTACGAGGCCCGTAGTACGTGAGGTACATGGACCCCTTCTCGTCGGTCGGTACGCGACGCGTTCCGATCTGCACGTGCTGGTCGCCGGTCAGCCGGATCTCCGTCCGCCGGAGCCCGAGACCGACGCGAGCCGTGGCGAGCACCAGGCTCGGGTAGAGGCTGTCGCCGAAGCGCACGACGAGGGGCGTGTGCCGGTATGCCCCGTCCCGGTCGGGGATCACGTTGGCGTGCCCCGCGCCGGCCGCGGCCTCGTGGAAGCGCGCCAGCGGCAGCTTCACGGCCCGCGCGGCGAGCGGCTCGATGGCCTCCTTCGCCTCCTTCTCGGCGAGGCTGATGAGCGCGCTCCGGTTGAGGCGCCGGCGCTCGTCGGAGTCGACCGGCGGCGCCTCTTCGGGTGGGAAGACGAAGGCATAGGGCAGGACCACGTTCCGCGCGGCCTTCAGGGCCTCGGTCAGCGCCTGGTCGGTGTCCGCCGTGCCCAGCGCCTCCTCCAGCGCTCGGGCGAACTGCGCGTTCCGGCCGCCGGCGCGATCCAGCCCCAGCTCGCGGAAGCGCTTGAGGAGATCCTGGGCGAGGACGAGGCTCGAGTTCTGGTCAGGCTCCTTGAGGATGAGGTCGAGGGCGATCACGCGGGCCCCGCCCTCGGCGAGCCGCGTCACGAGCTCCGCCGTGTACGTCCGAGGCCAGGGCCAGCGGCCCAGGCGATCGAGGCTCGGCTCGTCGATGGCGACCACCGTGACGTTGGCGGGCGGCCGGAGAGCGCCGCGGATCAGCGCGTGCCAGTCCAGGATCCGGAGCTCGAACGGGACCAGGATCGGCTCGAACGCCTGCGGGAAGCGCAGGAGGCCCATGATGCCGACCATGGCCGCCAGGCACCCGACCGCGAGCCGGACCCAGCGGCGCGCGCGCCTGCGCGTCGCGGTCTTTCCGGAGAGCTCGGCGGGCGGTTCCGCGGCCGGCATGGCCCCGATCCTAGCACGGGCGCGGCGCCAGGCCCGAGCTTCTGCGAGGTGCGTGCTATGATCGGGCCATGACGCGGAGCGTGATCCTCGTCGGCTTCATGGGCGCCGGAAAGTCCACCGTGGGGCGGTTCCTGGCGCGCCGGCTCGGCGTCTGCTTCGTCGAGACCGACGACATGATCGCGGCGCGCGCCGGCAAGCCGGTTCCGGCGATCTTCGCCGAGCACGGGGAGCCGCACTTCCGCGCCCTCGAGGCGGAGACGCTCGCGCTCCTCGACGACAAGCAGGCCCACGTCATCGCCACCGGGGGCGGCTTTCCGTGCCGGCCCGGGGCGATGGAGCGGCTCCGCGCCCTCGGCACCGTCGTCTGGCTCGCGGGCGACTTCGACGCGCTGTACGAGCGGGCGAGCCGCCCGGGGGCGCGGCCGATGCTCGCGGGGCGGAGCCGGGAGGAGGCGGCCGCGCTCTACGAGAGTCGCAAGCTCTACTACGGCCAGGCCCACTTCGCCGTGAACTCGACGCACCTCGGCGTCGACGGCGTGGTGAGCCGGATCCTCCGCTTCCTCCGGGAGCGCGATCGGACGGCGCGGACGGCGCCAGCCGGTGCCCCGGCGAGGCCGACCGCGTGAGCCATCCGTTCCTCGACCGGCTCGCCGAGGGCCCGCTCCTCGGCGACGGCGCGATGGGCACGATGCTCTACGCGCGCGGCACGCCGCTCGATGCGTGCTTCGACGTCCTGAACCTCCACGATCCGAAGCTCGTCCAGTCGATCCACGGCGAGTACCTCGCCGCCGGGGCGGACTGCCTGGAGACCAACACGTTCGGTGCCAACCGCTTCAAGCTCGGCGTGCACGGCCTGGAGGGGCGCGTCCGCGAGATCAACCGGGCCGGCGTGCGGCTGGCGCGTGACGTGCGGGAGACGATGGGGCGGGACATGTTCGTCCTGGGCTCGATCGGCCCGCTCGGCAAGTACCTCACGCCCATCGGGACCATCTCGGAAGACGAGGCGCTCGCGGCGTTCCGGGAGCAGGCCGAGGGGCTCCTGGAGGGCGGCGTGGACGCCTTCATCGTCGAGACCATGTCGGACCTCCGGGAGATGCGGCTCGCGGTCCAGGCGGTCCGCGCGGCCTCGGCCGACCTCCCGATCGCCGCGCAGATGGCGTTCACCGAGGAGCGGGTGACCTTCATGGGCCACCCGCCCGACGAGGTCGCCCGCGAGCTGGCCGGGCTGCCGGTGCAGGTCATCGGCGCCAACTGCTCGGTGGGCTCGAGCGTCCTCTACGACGTGCTCCTGCTGCTCCACCAGGCCGGGCCCGGGTTCCCGGTCTCGATCCAGCCGAACGCGGGCCTCCCGAGCCGGTTCGGGGGGCGGCTCATCTACCTCTCGTCCCCCGCCTACATGGCCGACTACGCGGGCCGGATGCTGGACGCCGGCGCCCGGATGGTCGGCGGCTGCTGCGGGACGACCCCGGCGCACGTCCGCGCGATGCGGGAGGCGGTGGACCGGCACGTCCCCGACCGCGCCCGCGCGCGCCGCTCCGTCTTCATCGCCCCGGCCGTCGCCGAGGCGCCGCTGCTCCGGACCGCCGCCGAGCCCACGCGGCTCCAGGCGCGCCTCCAGGCGGGGGAGTTCCTGGTCACGGTCGAGCTGGACCCGCCCCGCGGGCACAACATCGAGAAGCTCGTCCAGGGGGCGAAGCTCCTGGCCGAGCGCGGCGTGGAGGTCGTGGACATCAACGACGGGTCGCTCGGGCGGATCCGGATGGCCGTCCTGCCGACGGCGATGCTCGTGCGCGAGGCGACCGGGCTCGACCTCAACATGCACTTCACCTGCCGCGACCGGAACCTGATGGGGATCCAGGCCGACCTGCTCGGGGCGTATGCGCTGGGGATCCGGAACATCCTCGCCATGACCGGCGACCCGCCGCGGGTCGGCGACTACGTCAACGCCACCGCGGTCTTCGACGTGGACGCGATCGGCCTCGTGCAGATCATCAAGGGGATGAACCGCGGCGTGGACGCCACGGGGAACTCCATCGGCGAGCCGACGGCGTTCGCGATCGGCGTCGCCCTCGATCCGAGCGCGGCGGACCCCGCGCGCGAGGTGGAGCGCTTCCTCCAGAAGGTCGAGGCCGGGGCGATGTGGGCGCAGACCCAGCCCGTCTACGACCTCGAGGCGCTCGAGCGGTTCCTCGCTCGCGTCGGCCGCCCGCCCGTGCCGCTCGTCGTCGGGATCCTCCCGCTCCACTCCTCGCGCCACGCCGAGTTCCTCCACAACGAGGTGCCCGGGATCACGGTCCCCGAGGCGGTCCGGGCGCGCCTGCGGGAGGCGGGCGACCACGCGCTCCGGGTCGGGATCGAGGCGGCGCAGGCGGTCCTCGCCGAGGTGCGGCGGCGCTACGCGGGCGCCTACCTCATGCCCTCGTTCGGCCGCTTCGAGGTCGTCGCCGAGGTGCTCGAGGCCCTCCGCTGACGGTCGCCGTGCCCCGCGCCCTCGACGGCCTCCGGGTCCTCGACCTCGCGACGTTCATCGCGGCGCCGATGTGCGCCACGCTCCTCGGCGAGTTCGGCGCGGAGGTCATCAAGGTCGAGCAGCCGGGGGTGGGAGACGACCTCCGGCGGCTCGGGCGCCAGCACGCGGGCGTCTCGCTCTGGTGGCTCTCGGACGCGCGCAACAAGAAGTCGATCACCTGCAACCTCCGCGCGCCCGAGGGCCAGGCGCTGATCCGCCGGCTCACCCGCGAGACCGACGTCGTCGCGGAGAACTTCCGGCCGGGGACGCTCGAGCGCTGGGGGCTCGGGTATGACGCGTTGCGGGCGGAAAACCGCGGCGTCATCCTCGTCCGCATCTCGGCCTTCGGCCAGACGGGGCCGCTCCGCGAGAAGCCCGGCTTCGGCCGGATCGCGGCCGCGGTGGGCGGGATCACGTACCTCTCGGGCTACCCGGACCGGCCCCCGGTGACGCCGGGGACGCCGACGATCCCGGACTACCTCGCCGGCGTGATGGGCGCCCTCGGGGCGCTGATCGCCCTCGAGGCCCGGCGACGCACCGGCGAGGGCCAGGTCGTGGACCTCGCCCTCTACGAGCCGATCCTCCGGATGCTCGACGACACGCTGCCGGTCTTCGGAGCCTTCGGTTACGTGCGCGAGCGGATCGGCTCCGCGGCGGAGAGCGCGGCCCCGCACAACCACTACCGGACGCGGGACGGCCGCTGGATCGCCATCGCCTGCACGAACGACCGGATGTTCGCGCGCCTCGCGGCGGCGATCGGCGCCCCCGACCTGCCGGCCCGCTTCCCCGCGATGGCCGACCGCCTCGCCCGCCGCGAGGAGGTGGACGGCCTCGTCCAGGCGTGGGTGAACCGCCACGACGCGCGGGACGCCCTGGCGGTGCTGGACGCGAACGAGGTGCCGTGCTCGCTCGTCTACTCGGTCCGCGACCTCTTCGAGGACCCGCACGTCAAGGCGCGGGAGAACATCGTCGCGGTGCCGGAGCCCGGGCTCGGCTCGGTGCACGTCCCCGGGGTCGTGCCGAAGCTCTCGGCCACGCCGGGGGAGATCCGCCACGCGGGGCCGCGCCAGCCGGGCGCGGACAACGAAGAGGTCTACCTCGGCCGGCTCGGGCTCCCGCGGGCCGAGTACGACCGCCTCCGCGCGGCGGGCGTGATCTGAGCAGGGCCGGAGATTTGACACGCTCGTGACATCGCGGGCGCCGGTCCCGGGCTACACTGGGGCCCGAGGGTACCGAGGGAGGGAAGGGGAGGCCCCATGCTGATTCGGCGAGCACCGAGGTTCACGTCGTCGGAGATCACCGACCCGAAGGTCTACCTCGACCGCCGGGCGTTCATGACGGGCGTCGCCGCGCTGGCCGTGGGGCAGTGCGCGGCGAGCCTCGCCGAGGGCGCCCCGTCCGCACCGCCGGCCGGCGCGGCGCTCCCCGCGACCCGGAACCCGAAGTACAGCATCGGCGAGCCGCCGACGAAGTTCGAGTCGGCGACGACCTACAACAACTTCTACGAGTTCGGGGTGGACAAGAGCGATCCCGCGGAGCACGCCCCGAAGCTCCTGAAGCCACGGCCGTGGACGGTGGAGGTCGGCGGGCACGTCCACAAACCGAAGACCTTCGACATCGACGAGCTCCTCCGTCTCTTCCCCCTCGAGGAGCGGGTCTACGCGCTCCGGTGCGTGGAGGGCTGGTCCATGGTGCTCCCGTGGATCGGGTTCCCGCTCGGCGCGCTCCTCAAGCGGGTCGAGCCGACGAACCAGGCGAAGTTCGTCGAGTTCCAGACGCTCCTCGACCCCAGGCAGTTCCCGGCCCAGCGGGGCGGCTGGCTCAACCTGGCGTCGCTGGACTGGCCGTACGTCGAGGGGTTGCGCCTCGACGAGGCGCTGCATCCGCTCACGCTGCTGACGGTGGGGATGTACGGGCAGGTGCTGCCGAACCAGAACGGGGCGCCCGTCCGGGTCGTCGTCCCCTGGAAGTACGGGTTCAAGAGCGCCAAGTCGCTCGTGCGGATCCGGCTCGTCGGCGAGCAGCCGAAGACGACGTGGGAAAAGGCCGCGTCCCACGAGTACGGCTTCTACTCCAACGTCAACCCGACCGTGGACCACCCGCGCTGGAGCCAGGCGACGGAGCGCCGGATCGGCGAGTTCCGGCGCCGGAAGACGCTGATGTTCAACGGCTACGCGGACGAGGTCGGGCAGCTCTACGCGGGGATGGACCTCCGGAAACTCTACTAGGCGTGGGCCCGCTCACCCCGGCCCTCTCCCCCCCGAGGGGGAGAGGGGGTTCCTCGTGAGTCGTCGGGCGCGCATCGTCCTCAAGGCGGCGGTGTGGGCGCTCTGCCTCACGCCGCTGGCGCAGCTCGCCTGGTGGGTCTGGACCGACGACCTCGGCCCGAACCCGATCGACGCCGTCACCCGGTGGCTCGGCAACTGGACGATGCGGTGGCTCCTCGCGAGCCTCTCGATGACCCCGCTGCGGCTCCTCTTCGGCCTCTCCTGGCCGATCACCCTCCGCCGGCTCCTCGGGCTCTTCGCGTTCTGCTACGCCACGCTCCACTTCGCCGTGTGGATCGTGGTGGACCACTTCTTCGACTGGCCCACGATGGGGGCCGACATCGTAAAGCGCCCCTACATCACCGTGGGGCTGTCGGCGCTCGTGCTGCTGGTGCCGCTGGCCGCGACCTCCACGGCCGGCATGGTCAAGCGCCTCGGCGCCCCGACCTGGAGGCGACTCCACCGGGTCGTGTACCTGATCGGCGTCCTCGCGATCCTCCACTTCCTCTGGCTGGCGAAGGTGGGGCGCGTCGCGCCGTACGTCTACGGGGGCTGGCTCGCGCTGGTGCTGGGGGTACGCGTGTGGGCGTGGGTGCGGGGTCTCGTCCTGCGCTACCGCCGGCGGCCCTCGGCGACGGGGCCGGTGCCGGCCTGAGATCTTCAGAGGGGGGCTCCGCCCCCCTTCCGAACCTCCCCCCAAAGATTGCGCGGGCGAAGCCCGCGCTCGAAGCGCTTCGGCCGAGCGCGCGGATAGTTCCGGGCTCGGCGTCGAATCTTCAGCACCTCTCTACTCGAGGATGGCCGGCCACTCCGGGTGCTCGGCCAGCCACGCCTCGGTCACGGGATCGAGGTTTCCCTCCTCGAGGGCTTGACGCGGGTCGTACGCGCGAGAGGCTTCCCAGACCACGACCGCGCGGGGGTCGAGGTACCGGGCACGCTCGCCCGCGACGAGCATGGGCCCGAGGACCGTGCCGTCGGCCGACCGGTAGATGCCGAGCGTGCCGTTCGCGGCGAACGCCTCACCGGAGGGGTAGTACACCTCGTACCGCCGTAGCCCTGTCGCGGCTCTCATGCCCTGGGTTCGGTGCACGGCGCGGGCCAGGTCGGCCCGGAGACCCCGTGGCCGCGGGTTTGGCCCGTCTGATCGCAGGGATGCGACACGCGGCTCGCCCGGGCCCGGGCCGGCCTTGGAGGAAAGGGGCGGCCTCAAAGTGACCACCCCCGGGACCAGGAACTGGCCACGAACGGTCGCCCAGGCCCGGGCGCTCCAGGAGCGACTCCGGCCGCGCGTGCGCCTCCGCGGAGGGCCCCGGGGCGTCCGGCTCGTGGCGGGCGCCGACCTCGCCTATCGTCCCGACGGGCGCTGGGCGTGGGCTGCGGTGGTCCTGGTCGAGCTCCCGGAGGGGCGCCTCGTCGAGTCCGCGACGGCGGCGGGGCGGCCCCGGTTCCCTTACGTCCCGGCGTACCTCACCTTCCGCGAGGGCCCGCTCCTGCTCGCTGCCTTCCGCCGACTCCGGCGGCGCCCCGACCTCTGCCTGTTCGACGGCCAGGGCCTCGCGCACCCGCGCCGCTTCGGCCTCGCCTGCCACATGGGCCTCCTCCTCGACCTGCCGAGCGTCGGGTGCGCGAAATCCTTGCTGGTGGGCGAGCATGGTGAGCCGGGCCGGGCGCGCGGGGCGTGGAGCCCGATCCGCGACGAGGGCGAGCGCGTGGGCGCGGCCGTCCGGACGCGCGCGGGGGTCAGGCCGCTCTTCGTCTCCCCGGGCCACCGGATCGGCCTCGCGGGCGCGATCCGCTGGGCCCTCGCCTGTTCCCGCTACCGCGTCCCCGAGCCGATCCGCCTGGCCGAGCAGCTCGTCAACCGCCTGAAGCGGAAAACCCGCTGATCAGGGTCGCCACCCGAGCCGCGCGGTTAGGGCTTCGTACACGACGCTTCGATGGAGGATCGTGAGGATCCAGACCTCCGACCCCACGAGCTTGAACACGACGCGGTAGTCGCCCACCCGAAGTTTCCAGTAGCCCTTGAGGGACCGTCGGAGCGGCGTCCCGTACCGCTCGGGATCAGTCGTCAGACGCGCTTGGATGGAGCGGGCAAGCCGCCGGCGCAGGTTGACGGGGATCTCCGGCAGGTCCTCCACGGCCACCTGCGGGTGGTAGCGGAGGACGTAGGGCACTCAGCTCCTCTTGGCCTTTTCTGGACGCCGCCAGACCTCTCGGTGGGAGAGCGCACGAGACGGCCGGAAGGTCGCCTCGCGCTCGCGCGCGATCTGGTCGAGGACGAGATCCTCGTGGGACTCGAGCGCGTCACGCAGGAGGTCCCTGGCCTTCAGCGAGAGCGAGGCCCCATCCCGCCGCGCCAGCCGCTTCAGCGCCTCGTAGAGGGGCGGCTCGAGGACCACGTTCACTCGCGGGTTCTTGGCCGGCATCGGGGTTGAGTGTACCACAAGTGCCGCACCCGAGGCGTGGTGGTTTTCGGTCGCGGCCGGAAGAGCTGCGTGGTTCTTTGCGGAGGCATCACAGAGGGGATGCTCTTTGATGTCCTAACGGCGAACGAGCAACGCGCTCGCAGCGAATTCCCCCGGCACAAAGGGCAGCCGCCGCCCCTCGTGCAGTGGGATTTGGCCGATCTGATAGAAGTGTCCAGGAGGATTGACGTCCTTCCGAGAGGGAACGCTCGGCTCGCGGAGAACCTACGGGCTCTCCGAAACTGGATCCACCCGGTGCGGCGCTTGCAGGAGGGGGCCCGGGTTACCGAGGGGGTCGCTCGGATAGCTTTGGAGACGGTGAAGGCTCTTCACCAGCGCCTTGCCGAGCGACGTACCCCCTAATCGGGAGTCGAGGAATCCGGGACGTCACGTCCGCATCCGGGGGTCCATGCGTCGCGGACGGCGTCGCCGGAGAGGTTGAGGCCGAGGACCGAGACCGCGATCGCGGTTCCGGGGAACACCGCGAGCCACGGGGCGTTGCGCATGTGCTTCTGCGCCTCGTAGAGCGTCACGGAGCTGCGAGCCGCCGCAACTGCGCGGAGAACGCGCCTCGAGTGAAGGCGAGGCTCGGGGAGACAGGCAACCCGGCCTCGGCGAGAGCCCGCGCGGCGTACTGGTGGCACTGGTGGAAGAGATGGTAGCTTCGCCGGGCCGGGTAGAAGCGGCTCCCCTGGATGACGGCGACCGGCTCGGCACGCGCGATCGTGGACGCGAGGTGCTCTCGGAGCCGCCGGTAGCTGGCTTCGCTGATCCGCAACTCGAAGACATCAGCAGGCGGCTGGGGCGTGCGCTGGGCCCAGAGACGGTCGGAGACCGAGACCTCCACCACGCCTGCGGTCGGCCACAAGAGCGCCCGGAGAGCACCGCTCACGCCTTGTCGGCCTTCGAGGTACCAGGCGCGCTCGGCGTAACCCCATTCCTCGTACCGCCCGTCTTCCAGCGGGAGGGCGATCATCGCATGCCACGTGTCCACCGACACGATGATCGACCGCACGGCCTCGGGGTCCCGCTGGGGCACCGGAGGGGCCTGGAAGGCGCAGCCAAGCACCAACCCCAGCCACGCGAGGGTCAGGGCGTGATGGAGACGAGCAGGGGCCGGGTCGCGCATGCGGGCGCAGGGGGCCCGAGTGCTCTCGAATGTCCTCCCGCCCAACCGCGAAGGTCCGCTACCGCGAGGGGAAGAGTGCCGACGCCCGTCTCTAGGTCCGCATCCGCGGGTCCATCGCGTTGCGGACGGCGTCGCCGAAGAGGCCCATCGCGACCCGGGGCTCGCCGCCCCCGCAGAGCGTGGACTGGAGCGCGGGAAACGCCACGGGATGACGATAGAGTAATCACGTGTTGAGCGTCAAGGGCGGGCTTCGGGGGCCCTCCTCCATCCTGGCAGACACGGTCGGTGGTCACGCAGCCCACACGCGAGCGGACGGATCATGTGCCCGCGACACTACAGGCGTCGCTCCCTTGACCATCCCCCAACCGCCGCCTACACTCGCTCCAGCTTCGACACCGGCTCTCACCCCCGGGAGCAAGGAGGGCACGCATGCCGCTCTATCTCGACGTGCACCACAAGATCGAGGGACTGACCGGCGCCGGAGTGGGAGACGCCCACCGGAGGGACCTCGAGGTCCAGCACAAGTACGGGGTGAGCTACCTCCGGTACTGGTACGACGAGGGCACGGGGAAGGTCTTCTGCCTGGTCGAGGCGCCGAGCAAGGAGGCGGCGGCGGCGGTGCACCGGGAGGCGCACGGCCTCGTCGCGGATGAGATCATCGAAGTCAGGGAAGGCGCGTAGGGCCGCTCCCTCGCCTGTCGCCACCCGCGGCCGGGCCCCGACCCGGCGTGGCGCCGGCCCCGCCGGGGTGCGGCCCTGACCCGGACGCCGTCCATGCACTGTCCCCGGTGCCGGCACGCGACCCCGCCTGACGCGGAGTTCTGTCCCGAGTGCGGGAGCAGGCTCCTCGCCGTCTGCTCCCGGTGCGGCGCGGAGAACGCGCCCACCCACAAGTTCTGCAAGAAGTGCGGGCAGCCCGCGACCGCCCTACCGGCACCCGGTGCCACGCGGCTCCCGTCCCCCGACGCGTACACGCCGAAGCACCTCGCCGACCGGATCCTGACCTCGCGGACCGCCCTCGAGGGGGAGCGGAAGCAGGTCACGGTGCTGTTCGCGGACCTCAAGGGGTCCATGGAGCTGCTCGCCGACCGCGACCCGGAGGAGGCCCGACGACTCCTCGACCCACTCCTCGAGCAGATGATGGAGGCGGTCCACCGGTACGAGGGGACGGTCAACCAGGTGATGGGCGACGGCATCATGGCGCTCTTCGGCGCACCCCTCGCCCACGAAGACCACGCGGTCCGCGCCTGCTACGCGGCGCTCCGGATGCAGGAGAACGTGACCCGCTACGGCGACGACCTGCAGCGGTCGCAGGGGGTCCCCGTCCAGATCCGGGTGGGCCTCAACTCCGGGGAGGTCGTGGTCCGCTCCATCGCGTCGGACCTCCGCATGGACTACACGGCCGTCGGCCAGACGACCCACCTGGCGGCACGGATGGAACAGATGGCCAAGCCGGGCTCCGTGCTGATCACGGCGAGCACGCTCCGGCTGGCGGAGGGGTACGTCGAGGTCAGAACGCTCGGCCCGGTCCGCGTCAAGGGGCTCGCGGAGCCGGTGGAGGTCTTCGAGGTGGCCGGGGCCGGGGTGGTGCGCACCCGGCTGCAGGCCGCCTCGGCCCGTGGGCTGACCCGGTTCGTCGGCCGCCAGGCGGAGTTGGAGGCGCTCCGCCAGGCCCTGGAGCTGGCCAGAGGCGGGCGCGGCCAGGTCGTCGCCGTCGTCGGCGAGCCCGGGGTGGGGAAGAGCCGGCTCTTCTACGAGTTCACGCGCTCCCACCGCGCGCGGGGCTGGCTCCTCCTCGAGGCCACCTCGGCCTCCTACGGCAAGGCGAGCCCTTACCTGCCCGCCATCGGCCTGCTCCGCACCTACTTCCAGGTGGAGGACGGCGACGACCCGCGCCGGATCCGCGAGAGAGTCACGGGCAAGGTGCTCACGCTCGATCCCGGGCTCCACGCGACGCTCCCAGCCTTCCTCGCGCTGTTCGACGTGCCGGTCGAGGACGCGGCGTGGCAGGCGCTCGACCCCGCGCAGCGCGGCCTGCGGACCGCGGACGCGTGCAAACGGCTCCTCCTCCGCGAGAGCCAGGTTCAGCCCCTCTGCCTCGTCTTCGAGGACCTCCACTGGATCGACAGCGAGACGCAGGCGCTCCTCGACGGCCTGGTCGAGAGCCTGCCGAGCGCACCGCTCCTGCTCCTCGTCAACTACCGCCCCGAGTACCAACACGGCTGGGGGAACCGGAGCTACTACACCCAGCTCCGGGTGGATCCCCTGCCGCCCGAGTCCGCCGGCGAGCTGCTCCGGACCCTCCTCGGGGGCGACCCGAGCGTCGAGCCGCTCCAGCCGTTCCTGATCCAGCGGACCGAGGGCAACCCCTTCTTTCTCGAAGAGAGCGTCCGGGCGCTCGTCGAGACCGGCGTCCTGGACGGCGAGCGGGGCGGGCGCCGGCTCGTGCGGCCGCTATCGGCGATCCAGGTGCCGGCCACGGTCCAGGCCATCCTCGCCGCGCGGATCGACCGGCTCGGGCCCGACGCCAAGCGGTTGCTCCAATCGGCCTCCGTCATCGGCAAGGACATCCCGCTCGCCCTCCTCCAGGCCGTCGTGGAGCTGCCGGAGCGCGAGCTCCACGAGGGCCTCCGGCACCTCCAGGCCGCCGAATTCCTCTACGAGGCGAGCCTCTTCCCGGAGCCCGAGTACACCTTTAAGCACGCGCTCACCCACGAGGTCGCGTACCAGAGCCTGCTCCAGGAGCGACGGCGGGCGCTTCACGCGCGGGCCGTCGAGGCGTTCGAGCGGCTCCACCCCGAGCGCGTGGCCGAGCGGATCCACTGGCTCGCGCACCACGCCTTCCGGGGGGAGGTCTGGGGGAAAGCCCTCACGTACCTGCGCGAGACGGTGGTGAGCGCGCCGCAGGCCAGCCTCGACGCGGCGCTGGGGGGAGCGGAAAGTTCCGGGCACTTCTGGTGGATCGGCGAGCACGAGCGGGCCGTGCGGGTCGGTCAGCGCGAGCTGGCCATCGCCACCGACTTCCGGGACTTCGGCCACGCGGTGGTCAGCAACTTCCGACTCGGCCAGGCCTACCACGCCCTGGGCGACTACCCGCAGGCGATGGAGTGCCTCGGGCGGAACGTCCAGTCCCTCGACGGGGAGCTCCAGCGCGAGCGCTTCGGCATGGCCGGGCTCCCCTCGGTCTTCTCGCGGAGCTGGCTCGCGTGGTGCCTCGCCGAGCAGGGAGAGTTCGCCGTGGGGCTCGCGCGAGCGGAGGAGGCGGTCCAGATCGCGCATGCCGTCGATCACCCATACAGCCTGGTCGTCGCCTGCTTCGGCGTGGGCGCGCTTCACCTCGTCCGGGGAGAATTCGAGCAGGCCATCCCCGTGCTGGAGCGGGCTTTGGTCCTCGCCCAGATGGTGGAGCCGCCGATCGTGGACCCGCTCGTCGCCGCGCCGTTGGGCTACGCCTATGCGCTCACGGGCCGCGTCGCCGAAGGCATACGGCTGCTCGAGCAGGCGACGGACCGCGCGGCCCAGCTCAAGCTCGCGGCCGACGAGTCGCTCCGGCTCGGCTGGCTCGCCGAGGCGCGCCTCCTGGGCGGCGGGGCGGGGAGCGCGCGCCCCCTGGCCGAGCGGGCGCGCGGGCTGGCCGAGACCCGCCGGGAGCGAGCGCGCCGGGCGTACGCGCTGCGCCTCCTCGGCGAGATCGCGTCGCGCGGCGAGCCCCAGGCCGTGGAGGAGGCGGAGGCGGCGTACCGGGAGAGCCTCGCGCTCGCCCGGGAGCTCGGGATGCGGCCGCTTTCGACCCGCTGCGAGCTCGCGCTCGGTACGCTCGCGCGCGGCCTCGGGCGCACCGAGGCGGCGCGGACCGAGCTCGCGGCGGCCGTCGAGGCGTTCCGGTCGATGGGGATGACCCGCTGGCTCGGCGAGGCGGAGGCCGAGCTCGGGGCGCTGCAATAGGTTGCCTCCGTGCCTGACCCGACTCCCCAGACCCTCCGAGTCGAGCTGGAGGCTGAAGCGCGTCGGCGCTTCGGCGCCGAGCGGGCCACAGCGCTGGCCCCCGAGCTCGAGCAGACTGCGGCCGACCTCGCCCGGGTGGCCGAGGCGCCGCTCCCGGTCGACGGGGAGCCGGCGTTTTTCCTCCTCGAGGCACCGTCCGCATGAGCGCTCCCGGGCCGACCCCCGTCGCATCTCTGCGTCCTCCAGCTCGTCGGGACGCGCTCGGCCTGCGGCCTCGCGGGCGTCCCGTCCCTCCGGCGGGGTCGTCGTCGGCCCTCAACGTACAGGGAGTACGCCTCGGGCCGCCTCCTCCCTGCGTCCTTCATCTCGCCGGGACGCGCTCGGCCCGCGGCCTCGCGGCCGTCCCGTCCCTCCGGTGGGATCTGCTCGGGTCTCGGCCCGGTCCCACGCCGCGAGACCCTGGCGTTTCTTCCCCGAGAGTAGTCCGGTGAGCGGCGGGCCGCTCCACACCCTGTCGGCCGTCGAGGCGGCCGAGCGCATCTGGATGGGCCGGCTCACCTCGGTCGCCCTCGTGGAGGGGTGCCTCCGCCGGATCGAGGCCGTCGAGCCCGCCGTCCAGGCCTGGGTCGCCGTGGACCGGGCGGGCGCCATCGAGGCCGCGACGCGGCTCGACCGGGAGACCCCGGGGGGGCGGAGCCGCGCGCCGCTCTACGGGGTCCCCGTCGGGCTCAAGGACATCTTCCACGCGGCCGGGCTCAAGACGACCGCGGGGGCGCGCGGCTTCGCCGATGTCGTGCCGGCGGAGGACGCCGCCTGCGTGGCGCGGCTCCGCGCCGCGGGCGCCGTGATATTGGGGAAGCTCCAGACGACGGAGTTCGCCTTCCGTGATCCGGCGGTCACCCGGAACCCCTGGCACCCGGAGCGGACGCCGGGGTCAGCCGGGTCGGCGGCGGCCGTCGCGGCGCGCATGGTGCCGGTGGCGCTCGGCTCGCAGACGGTCGGCTCGACGCTCCGGCCGGCGGCGTACTGCGGCATCGTCGGCCTCAAGCCGACCTACGGGCGGATCAGCCGGCGCGGGGTCGTCCCGCTCGCCTGGTCGCTCGACCACGTCGGAATCCTCGCGCGGAGCGTCGCCGACGCGGCGCTGGTGTTCTCCGTCATGGCGGGCCACGATCCGGACGACCCGGGCTCGGCCGCCGTGCCCCCGCCGGACCTCGCTGCGGCGGTCGCCGGGCCGCCGTCGCGCCCGCCGCGGCTCGGGCTCGTCGGCGAGCCGTTCCTCGGACGCACGACCCCGGGGATGCGCGCGCACCTCGACGCCGTCGTGGCCACGCTGCGTGCCGGAGGTGCGTCGGTCGAGCCGGTGCCCCTGCCGGCGCTCATCCCGGCGCTCATCTCGGCCGTGCAGATCGTCTTGCGGAGCGAGGCGGCGGCCTACCACGCCGAGCTCTACCGCGCCCATCGCGACGAGTACCGCCCGGGGATCCGGGCCGCGATCGAGGCCGGGATGTGCATCCCGGCGCCGCTCTACCTCCGCGCCCAGCGTGTTCGCCGCCAGGCGCGGCGCGAGATGCTCCCGCTCCTGACGGCGTACGACGCGCTCATGATGCCGCCGGCGCCGGGCCCCGCCCCCGATCGCTCGACCACCGGCGACGCGAGCTTCAACGCGCCGTGGTCGGGGATCGGCGTGCCCCAGGTCGCCGTGCCGACCGGGCTGTCCGCGGACCGGCTTCCGCTCGGCGTCCAGCTCATCGGCGCGCCGTTCGCGGAGGCACGGCTCCTCGCCGCCGCGCGCTGGGTCGAGGCGGCCGTCGGGTTCGCGGCGGCCCCGCCCGAGACCGGGCGGCGCTGAGCCGGACCCCGCCCGCCCCGGGCGTCGGGGGCTCCGCGGGGTCGCGGGCGGAGGAATCTCCCGAGACCGAAGCGGGGTCTCAGCCCGCCTCGCCGCACGCGGACCAGCGTCATCGCGAACGTGATGACCTTGTTCATGACGAGCGGGCGCTCGTTCCGGACGCGTCGGCGCGAATCTGGCCGAGCGGGCGACCGGTCTCAATCCGACGACGCGCGCCGCGGTTTGACGGTCCCGGGGGTTCGTGCTAGAGAAGAAGCGGAAGGAGCTGATGGACCGGGTCCAGGCGATCTTCTACGACGACGTCCCGCGCATCAAGTTCGGGGACTACTTCCCGCTGGACGCCAGGCGGAAGGAGCTGCGCGGCTTCAAGGGCACGCCCGAGCTCCACTTCTGGAATACCTGGCTCGCGCAGTAGTTTCTCTCCCTGACGGAGAGAGCGGGCGGTGAAGACCTACATCGCGCGGCGCCTCCTGGCGCTCGTGCCGGTGATGCTGGTCGTCGCCACGGTCGCCTTCGTGCTCATCCACCTGGCACCGGGCGACCCCGCCAGCGTGATCGCGGGCCCCTACGCGTCGGCCGAGGAAGTCGAGAAGCTCCGCCAGCAGCTCGGGATCGACCGGCCGCTCCACGTCCAGCTCGGCCGCTGGTACTGGCGGCTGCTGCACGGCGACCTCGGCAACTCGATCTTCCTCCGCCGCCCCGTCGTCGAGGCGATCCTGGACCGCGCCGAGCCCACGATCCTGCTCACGACGGGCGCGATCCTGATCGCCGCCCTCGTCGGCGTCCCGGTCGGCATCATCTCGGCCCGCCGCCACGGCGGCGTCCTGGACCAGGGGCTCATGGTCCTGGCCCTTCTTGGCGCCTCGGTGCCGAACTTCCTCCTCGGCCTCCTCATGATCCTCGTCTTCGCGGTCTGGCTCGGCTGGTTCCCCGTCGCGGGCTACGTCCCGCTCGAGTCGGGCGCCTGGCGGACCCTCCGCTCCCTCGTCATGCCGGCGGTGGCGCTCGGCCTGGTCCAGTCGGCGCTGATCGCCCGGATCACGCGCTCGGCGATGCTGGACGTCCTCCGGGAGCAGTTCATCCTCGCTGGCCGGGCCAAGGGCCTGGCCGAAAATAGCGTCGTCTACAAGCATGCGCTCAAGAACGCCTTCATCCCCACGCTCACCGTCATCGGCATCTCGGTCGCGGTATTGCTCGGGGGCGCGGTCATCATCGAGCAGGTCTTCAACATCCCGGGGCTGGGGCGGCTCGTCATCTCGGCGGTGCTCCGCCGCGACTACCCGGTGATCCAGGGCGTGATCCTCGTGATCGCCGGCGTCTACGTGTTCGTGAACCTCGCCGTGGACCTCGCGTACCTGCTGGTCGACCCCCGCATCCGTTACCAATGAGACGGCCTGGATCCCTGTCTGCTGTGCGGCGCGCCCCTGGCGGGCCGCCGCTCCCCTCCCCCCGAAGGGTGGGAGGGGGCGGGGGTGCGGGGGGTCCCGAATGACTCCGCCCGGCGTCCCCTCGAGCGTCACGGTGAGCGCGCCGGCGCGGCCGGTGAGCCTCGGCCTCTCGCGGGTGACCGGCGCGATCGCCCTCCTGGCCCGCCGCCGGGTCGCGCTGGTCGGCGCGGTGCTGTTTGCCGTCGTCCTCGTCGTCGCCGCGCTGGCGCCCGCGCTCGCGCCGTGGGACCCGCTCGTGCTCGACGTCAAGAGCCGCCTGCGCGGCCCGGGCCCCGGGCACTGGCTCGGGACGGACGACGTCGGGCGGGACGTGCTGAGCCGCGTCCTCTACGGCGCGCGGGTCTCGGTCCAGGTGGGTGGCCTCGTCGTCCTGGTCTCCGTGGCGGCCGGGCTCCTCGTCGGGCTCGCCGCGGGCTACTACCGCCACCTCGACAACGTGCTGATGCGCGTGATGGATGGTCTGATGGCCTTCCCCGCGATCATCCTCGCGATCGCGCTGATGGCCTCGCTCGGCCCGAGCCTCCGGAACGTCATCGTCGCGCTCGGCGTCGTCTACACGCCGCGGATCGCCCGCATCGTGCGCGGCTCGGTCCTCGTCGTCCGCGAGCTGCCCTACGTCGAGGCGGCGCACGCGATCGGGGCGTCCGAGGTCGCGATCATCCTCCGCCACGTCCTCCCCAACTGCCTCTCGCCGGTCATCGTCCAGGCGACGTTCATCTTCGCCCTCGCGGTCCTCGGCGAAGCGGCGCTGTCGTTCCTCGGGGTCGGCGCGCCGCCCTACGTCCCGTCGTGGGGGAACATCCTGGCCGAGGGGCGCCTCTACATCCAGCAGGCGCCCTGGCTCACCCTCTTCCCCGGCGTGGCGATCATGGCGACGATCCTCGGCCTGAACCTCTTCGGGGACGGGCTCCGCGACCTCCTCGACCCGAAGCTCCGCGGGCTCTCGGGGGGCGCCCGGAGCGCGGCGTAGGACTCCCGGATGGGACCGGCCCGGCGTTTGCCCGACCGGTCGCCCTGCGCTATAACCCGGATCCCCCTCGCCCAGCGGGTGGGCGGCTCCTCCCCGATCGGTCAGGGCCGGCGCGCCGTCGGCGAGGGGATCGGCGCCGTCGAGCGCTTCTTCAAGGGCCTGGGGCGGTAGTCCCGGGACCGGGGTTGCGGAGGGCCCCGGACTCGTATATACTTCGTTGCATCCAGCCGGTAGTCGCGCCGTCGTGGCGCCTCGTTCTGGCCCGCCTCTGATAGGCCTCTTCCGCGTGTCCGGGGCGAAAACGTGAAGCGGAAGAGTGTTCAGGCCCCGAAGGAATCGGGGCCGAGGAGGCGCCCATGGCGTCCAAGTTGTACGTCGGCGGTCTGTCCTACTCCACCACCTCCGAGAGTCTCCGGGAGTGCTTCGCCCAGTGCGGTGCCGTCGAGTCCGCCACGGTGATCACCGACCGGGTCTCCGGCCAGTCGCGGGGCTTCGGCTTCGTGGAGATGGCCACGGAGGCGGAGGCGCAGGCGGCGATCCAGAAGCTGAACGATCAGTCCTTCGAGGGGCGGCGGCTCACGGTGGCCGTCGCGAACCCGGCGGCTCGGTCCGGCGGCTCCCGCGGTGCGGGATCCCGGTCGGGCGGCGGCTTCGGGGGCGGCTTCGGCGGCGGCTCGCGTCGTCCGGTCCGCTGGTAGGCTGACAGCCGACCAGAGGCAAGACACGAACGGCGCAGGGGGAGATACCCTGCGCCGTTTCGCTTTTCCCGGCGGGCCCGGCGTCAGTTCTTCGCGAGGAACGCTCTGGCCTGACCGATCTCCGGCCGCTCGGTGTCGGCCGTCTTCGCAAGGGCCACCAGTTGCTCGTAGTAGGCCTTCGCCTTGGCGTGCTGGCCGGCCAGCTCGGCGGCACGCGCGGCCCCGTAGTAGCCCCGGAAGCGGTTGGGCTCCTTGGCCTGCGACGCTTCGAGCTCGCGGAGCGCCTCGGCCGGCCGAGCCAGCTCGAGGAGTAGCTCGCCCAGGAGCTCCCGGGCCGGCGCGATCGGCCCAGGCGTCACGGGGTGCTTCTCCGTCGCGTCCTCGCGGTCGGCGGCCGCCCGCAGCAGGCGCAGCGCCTCGTCGTTCTTGCCCTCCGCTCGGGCGGCCCAGGCGAGCACCACCTGGCGCTGGATCTCCACCTGCTCGACCCAGTAGCCGAGCTTGGCGGTCGTCAGGGCGTCGCGGAGCGTCTCGAGCCGGTCGGCGTCCTTCCGGGCGGCCGCCGCGTTGCCGCTCCGCGCGGCGCCGAGCCCTCGCGCGAAGACGAGGACGGCCTCGGACTGGGGGAACCGGGTCCAGGGGAACTCCACCGGCTGGAACGTCAGCGCCGCCGCCTCCGCCCACTGACCGCGCTCGAGGGCGTACCGGGAGGGGATCGCCGCCAGCGCGTACGCGACGACGAAGTGTTCCACGTTGACGCGCTGGATCGCCCGCGTGTCCTCGAGAACGCGCCGGGCCTCGCGGTCCTGCCCCAGCTGGAGGTGGGCATAGGCGAGGTAGTCCGTCGCGTGGAGCTGGTTGAAGTGGTCCTTCGCGGCGGCCGCCGAGGTGCGGTTCGAGTCGATGGACTGCTGCCAGTGGCCGCGCCGGGTGAAGATGTGGGAGGGCATGTGCTGGGCGTGGGGCGCCGAGGGCGCGATGGCGGCATAGCGCCGCGCGGCGTCGAGGCCCTTCTGGGCGATCGGCGGGTAGTCGTAGCTGTGGATCAGGTAGTGCGCGACGCCGGGGTGCTCCGGCTGCTCCGCGAAGACTCGTTCGAGGATGGCCGCGGCCTTGAGCTGCTGGGCGTAGGCCTTGTCGGTCGGGAGCGCCGTCGCGTTCAGGGCCAGGGCGTAGAAGACGGCCGCCTCGCGGTCGTCCGGATAGCGCGCCGCGAGCTGCTCCATCGCCTTCTCGTAGCCGACGGCGCGCGTCCGGTGGTCGGTCTTGTCCGCGTCCTTGTAGAAGACCTCGAGGGCGGCGACGTAGTCGCGCTCCCGCTGGGTCCGGGCGCCCGCGGCTTTCGCCCGTTCTACCAGGGTCCCGCCGTCCTGGAGTGCCTTGGGAGCCGGCGGCCAGGCGAACGGGTTGCCCAGCACGGCCATGGCGATCCCCCAGTGCGCCATCGCGCACCCCGGGTCGGCCTGCGCCACGGCGGTGAACGCCTTGATGGCCGCGTCGTGCCAGAAGGAATGGAGCAGCGCGACCGCGCGGTTGAACTCCGGCTGGACGGCCGGGCTGCACGAGGTCGCGAAGTGGACCTTGCCGAGCTTCTCCTGCGGCGCCGTCACGGACGCCGAGACGAGGACGCTCAGGGCAGCGACGAGGACGCCGATTCGCTTCATGGGAACCCTCCGTGCCACGGGATGACGGTGGTGCGATCTGCCGGCAGTCTAGGCGGGCCGGGGACCGCGCGTCAAGGGCAACCCCCCCGGGGGACACCCCCCTCCCGGGTTTGACCCGGGTTTCGGCGCCGTGCTAGAAGGGGTCTGGATCCGGCGACACCAGCGCGCCGCGAGGAGGACCGGGCATGCCAGTGCAACGGAAGACGGAGCTGCATCGACGCCGCGTGCGGCGGCAGAAGCTCGCGAAGCTGCGGCGGCGCTACGAGGCGGCCGAGAGCGACGCCGAGCGCGCCGCCGTGGTCCAGAAGCTGACGCGGGTCGCGCCCTGGGTCATCGCCGAGATGCAGCGGGGCGGCCCGGCGGGCGCACGCGGCCCGGCGGCGAGCGAGGCGCCCCCCAAGCGGAAGGCCGCCGCCCCTCGCGCGGCGCGGCCCCGCCCGGAACCGGCGGAGCCCCAGCCGCCCGCCGCGGCTCCACCGCCTGCGGAGGGCGCCCAGCCCGAGGCGCCCGCAGCCGCGCAGGCCCCGCCCCCGCCCGCCGAGGCGGGCGAGGGCGAGTCGCCGCCTACGTCATGAACCGCTCGTAGCGGCCGTACTCCCGCGCCGCGTCCATGAACCACTGGACGATCTCGGGCTTGGAGCGCGGCGGGATCTCGCAGGAGGTGGAGAGGATCCAGGCGGAGTGGCGCGCGGCCGCGTCCACGCAGCGGCGCACCTCGGCCTCGATCTCGGCCTGTGTGGCGCGCTCGAAGAGCGTGGCGTCCACGTTTCCGATGGCGACCACGCGCTTCTGGCCCCGCGTCCGGCGTGGGCCCCAGACGCGGCACGGTCAGTGGCCGTGGCCGCTCATCGCCTCGCCGCGCACCATCGCGAGGTGGTGCGGCTGGTGGTGGGCGCCGAGCGTCAGGAGACCGATGAGGCCCAGGCCACGGACCCGCGCCACCGTCTTGTCGTCCCCGGGGTCCCGCGCCGTCACCGTGAGGCGCACGCCACCCGGGATGATCTCCGTCTTCGCCGCGAGCCCCGGCGTCTGATCGAGCTCCCCGGCGTGCGGCACCACCATCGCCCGGATCGCCTGCTCCGTCCGACCGATCCCGTTCACGTCCGTCGCGAGACCGCCCGGCACGGCGCTCGCCTTCACCTCAGCGCGGAGCACGACCTCGTTCATGTCAATGAGGTGCTGACGCAGCCGCTCGAGGTCGACCTTGCTCCAGTCGGTCTGCGGGTCCGCATCGAGGAGCCGCACGATCTCCGCAATGGCGCCGAAGGCGTCCTGGCCCGGCAAGGTGGGCACGCCGGCGGCTGCCGGTGCCCCGCTCGGCATCATGGGGCCGTGGGGCATCTGGCCGTGCGGCATCACGCCATGGGGCATCATGCCGGGCCCCATCTGGCGCGGCGCCGTGCCGCCGCCTGGTGAGGCCGGCTGCTGGGCCAGGACGACGCCGGCCACGAGCGCCACGCCGAGGCCGACGGCCGTGATTCCGATCACCACTCCTCGCTTCATCGCGCCCTCCTGTCGCGTCAGGGTCAGAAGTCAGTATCGGGCACGCGCCCGGTCAGCGCTATCTGTTCTTCCCGCACGGGCGTTCCCGCCGTGGCCCGGCGTGGCCAGCCGGCCCGCGTCGCCGCAAGCCGACAGCGAGCCATCCTCGAAACCGTGGGCGGCGGCGCGCCGTCGCGAGGGCGCGAAGGAGGCGCCTCGTCCCGAGTGGGGCAGCCACGCCCCACCCGGACACGGGACAGCGTGCTGGGCGGGTGACGCAACCCACCGTCGAACCTCATCATTCTCGCGTCGGCGGCGCTCTGGCAAGCGGGTTGCTGTGGTTTCCGAGGCGGGTAGCTGGGGCATGGATCGACGCTGGCTCAAGCGTGGCGTCCGGGGAGCCCTCGGCGGGGCTGTTCTCCTCGCGGTGGCCGTCGGGGGGTGGTTCCTGCTCCGCCCGCCGTCGGTCCAGGTCGCCGAGGTGAGCGTCCGGGACGTCGCGCCCGCCGTCCAGGGCGTCGGGACGGTTGAGGCCAAGGTGGTGGTGCAAGTCGGCGCCAAGATCACCGGGCGGCTCGTCACCGTCCTGGTCGACCAGGGCCACGCGGTCGAACCCGGGCAGATCCTGGCGCGTCTGGACGATGCAGAGATCCGCGCCGAGGTGCGCCGACGGGACGCCGCCCTGCGGGCCGCGGAGGCTCAGCTGCGCGACCTCCTCGCCGGCGCCCGCTCGGAGGAGGTCGCGGAGGCACGCGCCAATGTCGCGCACGCCCAGGCCCAGCTCGATGACCTCCGGGCGGGCTCTCGGCCCCCTGAAATCGAAGAGCTCCAGGAGCGACTCAAGAGCGCCACCGCCACGCGGATCCTGGCGGAGCGCGACCTGCAGCGCATGCAGGGCCTCTGGGCCCGCGAGCTGATCGCCGCGCAGGACCTGGACCGGGCGCGGCAGGCGTACGAGGTCGCGGCCGCGCAGGAGCGCGGGGCGCGGCAGACGCTGCGGTTGGCGCTCGACGGCGCCCGGACCGACCAGATCACCGCCGCGCGCCACCAACTGACCGCGTTCCAGCAGCGGCTCGACCTCGTGCTGGCCGGCCCCCGTCCCGAGCAGGTGGCGGCAGCGCGCGCGCAGGTGCGGGAAGCTCAGGCAGCGGTGGCGGTGGCCCAGGCGCAGGTGGCCGATACGGCCGTGGTCAGCCCCTTCACCGGATACGTGGTCAGCCGGGAGCTCGAACCCGGCAGCACGGTGAACCCCGGAACGCCGATCTTCAAGATCGCCGACCCCGAGACGGCGTGGGTCACGGTGTATGTGGATGAACGAGACACGGGCGGCCTGGCCGTCGGGGACCCTGCCGAAATCACGCTCCGCTCACAGCCGGGCCGACGGGTTCCCGGCCGCGTGGCGCGGATCCAGCGGGAGAGCGATCGCGTCACCGAGCAGTTGGCGGTGGACATCGCCCTGGAGACGCGCCCGCTCCGGTTGACCCTGGGCGAGCAAGCGGAGGCCGACATCCGGCCCCCCGCCCAGCGGGGCGCGGTCGCCCTCCCGCTGGCGGCGGTCGTGCGTCGACCGGACGGACCGGGCGCCCTCGTGGTCACGGACGGCCGCCTCCACTTCCAGGCGGCGCGCCTCGGCGCCGCCGACCCGGCGGGATGGGTGCAGGTGCTGGAGGGCCTCCGCCCGGGGACGCTGGTCGTGCTCACGCCTGGCCGCCTCGCCGATGCCGCGAACGACGGGCGCCGGGTGCGGGTCGTCCGAGCGGACATGGCGACGGACGCGGCGCGGACGCCGCGATGAACCTCGCCCTGCGGGACGTCCGCTACCGCCTCGGCCGCTTCCTGCTGACGGCCCTCGGCCTGGGGCTCCTCCTCGCCTCGGTCATGGCGATGGGCGGGGTCTATCAGGGGCTGGTCGTGGAGGCTCTCAGCATCCTCCGGAGCTCCGGCGCCGACCTGTGGGTCGTGCAGAAGGACACCAACGGCCCCTTCGCCGAGACCTCGCGGATCCCCGACGATGTGTATCGGATGATCCGGGGCGTGCCTGGAGTCCGAGAAGCCAGCCCGGTGGCCTTCCAGGTGCTCCAGTTCCGCGTGGGGCCCAAGCCGTTTCGAGTCCAGCTGATCGGATACCGGCTGGACGGCCTGGGAGGGCCGTCCGCCGTGGTAGCCGGCCGACCGATCCTGCGGAGCCGGTACGAGATGGTGATCGGCCGCGAGGCCGGCCTGCCCGTCGGGGCCGAGATCCGCATCGGTCGCCTGCTCTTCACCATCGTCGGGCTGACCGAGGGGATCGTGTCGAACGCCGGCGACCCCGTCGCCTATGTCTCGCTCCAGGACGCGCAGGAGATCCAGTTCCTGAAGGCCAATGAAGCGGTGCGCAACGATCGGGCGCGCCTGGACGCCACCCTGAAGGTGGAGCCGGCCCTGGCCTCCGTGTCTCCCGCCGCGCTCGGGCCGATCGTCCAGAACACCCACTTGGCCAACGCCGTGCTGGTTCGCCTGCAACCCGGGGCGGACCCCGGCGAGGCGGCGCGGCGGATCGAGCGGTGGAACCACTACCGGGCGATGACGGCCGACGAGCAGGAGGCCGTGCTGGCGAGGGTGGTCATCGAGCGGGGGCGCCAGCAGACCCTCTTGATGCGGACCATCCTCCTGATCGTGTCGGTCGTCATCATCGCCCTCATCATCTACACGATGACGCTGGAGAAGACGCGCGACATCGCGACGCTCAAGATCCTCGGCGCGCCCGATCGGAAGATTGCCGGGCTCGTGGTGCAGGAAGCCGTCGTGCTCGGCCTGCTCGGCTACGGGCTGGGCGCGCTCCTCATCAGCCGGACCTATCAATACTTTCCACGACGGCTCCTCATCGTCGCATCCGACCAGCTCATCCTCCTCGGGATCGTCGGAGTGATCTGCCTCGTCGCCAGCGCGCTGGGCATCTGGAAGGCGATCCGCGTGGACCCGACCACGGCCCTGGGGGGCGGGGCATGATGCCGGCGATTGTCGCGGAGCACCTCACCAAGGTGTTCGGGCGCGGGGAGACGGAAGTCGTGGCACTCCAGGACGCCAGCATCGCCGTGGGGGGCGGGGAGCTGGTCGCCCTCATGGGGCCGAGCGGATCCGGGAAGACCACCCTCCTCCGGGCCATCTCGCTCATCGATCCACCGACCCGGGGACGGATCACCATCGCCGGGGAGCTCGTGTACGACGGCAAGCAAGTCCGGGCTGACGATCGGCGCCTGCGGCGGGAGAAGATCGGGATCGTCTTCCAGGCCTACAACCTGATCCCGTTCCTCACCGTTGTGGAGAACGTGGCGCTGATTCTCACCCTGAATGGCGTCCCGGGGCGCGAGGCGCGGCGGCGGACTCGGGCGCTCCTGCATCGGCTGGATCTCGGTCACCGGGCGGACGTGTACCCGGCAACGCTCTCCGGCGGGGAACAGCAGCGCCTGGCCGTCGCGCGGGCCGTGGTCAACGAGCCGACCGTGATCCTCGCGGACGAGCCGACGGCGTCCCTCGACACGGAGCGCGGCAAGGCGGTGATGGATCTGCTCCGACGCCTCGGGCGGGAGCGGCAGGCAGCCGTGATCGTGGTCACCCACGATGACCGGATGATCGAGGGCTTCGACCGCGTCTACCACATGATCGACGGGCGGATCACGGTCGGCCGCCCGCCGAGCCGCCCTGCCGCGGTGGAGGATCAGCTCGCCGTCAAGCTTTGAGCCACCCCCGCCGAAACGCATGCCAGAGGAGGAGCCCGGCCGCGTAGCCGGCGCCCATGTTCCAGAGGGAGACCCCGGCCGTCAGGACCATGACGTAACGGTCCTCCTTCGACCAGTGGTTCCCCTGGACCCCGGCGGCGAGCTCGAGCCCGCCGAACATCAGGATCACGCCGAGGAGCGCCGGCGGGACGACCTTGAAGAGCGTCTGCACCGAGTCGGCGAGGAAGAGCCCCGTGAAGAGGACGAGACACCCGAGGATCACGAGGGCCCCGCCGGTCCGGGCCCCGAAGCGCACGTGGCCCGCGAGCCCCCCGGCGCCGTGACACATCGGGACCCCGCCGAGCGTCGTGCCGACGAGGTTCATGACCCCGTGATCGATCGCGACCGTTCGGACCGTGAGCGGCCGCTCGGGGAACAGCGCGTTGTTCTCCTCGACGGTCGCGACGATGGCGTTGCCCAGGGTCAGCGCGGCCTGGGGAAGCCCGAGGACCACGACCCCGGTGACGAGGTCCGTCCAGCCGAGCTTCATGAGGGCCAGCTCCGGGAGCCGCAGGCGCAACGAGAGGCGGCCGAGCTCCTCGAGGAGGCGCGGCTCCCGGACCAACGCGACCGCCACGCCGAAGGCCAGGAGGCCAAGCATCGCCGGGACCCGCTCGCGGGAGAGCAGGACGAACGTGAGGGCGCTCGCCGCCACGGCGAGCGGGAGATCGGCTTCCATCATCTTGACGCCCTCGAAGATGAAGCCGAGCCCGAGGCCGAGGACGAGGCCCTGGACAATCGGCCGGCTCGTGAGCCTGGCGATCCACGTCACGGCCCCGGTGAGGCCGAGGGCGAGCCAAAGCGCGCCGGTGAAGAACCCCGACGCCCAGACCGCACCGGGCGTGATGATCCCCGGGTGGCTGATCGCCGCGGTGCCGATCGCCTTCATCGGCTGGATCGGGATGGGCGAGCGGAAGTAGAGTCCCGCGAAGATCTTGAACAGGCCGAAGGCCACGAGGATGCCCACGGGGTTCATCCCGGTGATGGTAATGTACCCCACGAGGAACGGGATCAGCGTCCCGAGGTCCCCGAAGGCCCCGGCCAGCTCCTGGAGCGTGTAGTCGTTTCCGCCGATCCGCATCTGGGCGTGCCCCGGTGATCCACGCGACGCCCGCGGGTTGACACGATTCTTATATATGCTTCGCAGAGCATAATCAACGCCAAAAAAACAGACAGGCGAGTCGCTACTTCCGGGGGAACGACCGCCTGAAGCGGCGGGCGACTGCGGCGTCCAGGCCCCTTCGGAACCGGCGGTAGCGCTCAAGGAACCGCTTCCCCTCCGCGGTAAGCCGCGTCCTCCCGCGACCGGGATGGCGCTCCAGGAACTTGAACCCGGCGGCGCGCTCGAGCTCCCGGAGGTAGCCCCAGGCCGCACGGTACGACATGCCCATTCCGGCGACCGCTTGCTTCAGCGACCCCAGGGTCTCGATCCGCTCGAGGAGTTCGGCCCGGCCGTCCCCGAACTTGACCTGCTCCCCGAGGACGACCCACACCTTGAGCCTCGGCTTCAGCACGCCCCCCATGATACCGACCCCAAACCGCAAGGTGGACCTGGTTTCGAGTAGTCAGGGCGCGTGCAGGAGTGACCGCGACGCCGCCAGCAGGGGTCGACGGCCCGGTCCCGCGTCGGGGCGAGCGAGCTCCCCGACACCGGGACTCTCAGTGTGAGAGTCCGGGTTCCGCGCCGAACACTGGTTCGCTCAACCCCGCGAAGCCGATCCTGAGCGACTGGACGGGGTTGCGGAGGACGGCGACGGCGAAAGATGTCGACCTCGACCTCGTCACCATTGGCAGAACCCCAGCGGCCCCCCGCGGCTCCACCGCCTGCGGAGGGCGCCCAGCCCGAGGCGCCCGCAGCCGCGCAGGCCCCGCCCCCGCCCGCCGAGGCGGGCGAGGGCGAGTCGCCGCCTACGTCATGAACCGCTCGTAGCGGCCGTACTCCCGCGCCGCGTCCATGAACCACTGGACGATCTCGGGCTTGGAGCGCGGCGGGATCTCGCAGGAGGTGGAGAGGATCCAGGCGGAGTGACGCGCGGCTGCGTCCACACACCGGCGCACCTCGGTCTCGATCTCGGCCTGCGTGGCGCGCTCGAAGAGCGTGGCGTCCACGTTTCCGATCGCCAGGGCACGACATCTTCTCGGTCGAGCAGAACGCCCAGGAGACGCTCGCGCTCACCCATCACGGCCACCTGACCCAGAAGGCGGACATCGTCGGGGCGGGCGTCGCGGACGAGTCGCTGGCGCCAGGGGCGGTTTCATAGTACATTGTCTTACATGAAGGCCGCCACCGTCACCATCCGGCTGGATGCGAAGCTCCAGCGCGAACTGGATCGGCTGTGCCGCCAGCTCGGGCGCAGCCGCAGCGAGGTCGTGCGCGACGCGCTTCGTCGCCAGATCGCGCTGCTGCGCTTCGAGCGCTCGCGCCGCGCCCTGCTGCCGCTGGCGGAGGCCCAGGGGATCCTGACCGACGAGGATGTGTTTCGCATCGTGTCGTGAGGATCTTCCTGGACACCAACGTTCTTGTGAGCGCCTACACGGCCCGCGGAATCAGCGCCGATCTCGTTCGTTTCATCCTGGCTGAGCACGAGCTTCTCACGGGCGAGGTCAACCTTGAGGAGCTGCGGCGGGTGCTGGGGGACCAGTTCCACGCTTCGGCGGAGCAGATAAGCGCGGTGGAGGCAGAATTGCGGGCCCAGACAGTGGTGCCGAGGCCCGGGCACCCGTCGGCTATCCCGGTTCGTGATCCTGACGACCGGTGGGTGTTAGCGTCGGTGATCGCGGCGGGCGCGGACCTCTTGGTGACGGGTGACCAGGATCTTCTCGACGTGGCAGGCCAGGCCCCTGTGCCCATCGTGGATCCGCGCGGTTGCTGGGAACGGTTGCGGCTCGGTCGGTAGGTCAGCGCGCCGCATCACGGCACGGCCCCACGCTACACCCGCTGCCCCGCTCTCGGCGCGTGGGGCGCGACGGCTCCAGGCGCACGGGGCCGGTTGTGCGCTCCGCGGCGGGGCTGTGATCCGGGCGATGGCCGTCGACCCCCGGGGGCCCGCCGCGCGCCCGACCCTGCCGATCCGCCGCCCCCGTCCTCGAGGGGCTGAACCCCGCCCAGGTCGCCGCCGTGCTCCACGAGGAGGGGCCGGATCGGCCACGATCCACTTCAAGCTGCCACCTCCTTTCCGGACGATCTCGATCCTGTCCCACCGTTCCGGCACGTGCCGTGCGTCGCGTGGGAGAGACGCAGCGCACCGGGCGGCGCCGGTCCGTCAGCTCATGAAGCGCTCGTAGCGGCCGTACTCCCGCGCCGCGTCCATGAACCACTGGACGATCTCGGGCTTGGAGCGCGGCGGGATCTCGCAGGAGGTGGAGAGGATCCAGGCGGAGTGGCGCGCGGCCGCGTCCACGCAGCGGCGCACCTCGGCCTCGATCTCGGCCTGTGTGGCGCGCTCGAAGAGCGTGGCGTCCACGTTTCCGATGGCGACCACGCGCTTCTTCGCCACGTCCATGAAGCGCGCGAGCTGGTCCACCCTGAGCTTCGGGTCGGCCTGCTGGTCGAGATCGAAGGAGACGGTCGTGAAGCCGCACTGGATCAGGTCCTCGTAGATCGGGTAGGTCGTCCCGCAGATGTGGGTCGTGAGCCCGACCTTCTTCGCCTTGAAGTACTCGACCAGCTCCTTGTGGTAGGGGGCGATGAACTCCCGGTAGTTGTCGGGCGAGATGAGGCTGATCGAGGCGGTGGGTTCGGAGAAGCTGAGCCCGATCTTGGTCTTCACGATCGCGTCGCCCCAGCGCTTGCAGAACTCGGTCGTGAAGCGCATCAGCTCGTGGATGAATCCCGGGTCCTCGAAGGTCTCGAGCAGCATGACCTCGGGGTTGCGCATGAGCATGGCGATCGTCCACGGGCCCACGGCCACGGCGCCGGTCGCCATCGGGAGCTTCGCCGCCATCAGCCCCTCGCAGACCTCGAGGAACGCCGGCAGCCGGCCGTCCTTCGCGGGGTCCGGGATCTCGAGCTTGGCGAGTCGCCCCTTATCCTCCTGGAGGACGTGGGTCTCGATCGAGGGGACGACGTAGTCGGAGTACTTGACCTTGCACCCCGTAGCCTCGGCCTCCTTGGCGAGGTCGTTGTAGGCGAGCACGACGTCGGGCTGGTAGCGCTCGGCGTAGTTCAGCATCGCCTTGACCGCCTTCGACGGCGTCGTGCAGAACTCCTCGATCGAGAGGCCGTCGAGCGTCCCGGCGAACGAGGCCACGATCGGGTACACGGGCACGCGGTCGGCGTACGAGCGCTTGTACGCGGCCACCACCCGGTCGCGCCCGGTGTAGTGCGCCTTCCCCTTCTCGACGTCCCAGAGCCGGTTGACCTCCATGTAGCGCGGGGGGAGCTTCGCCTCGTACTCGAGGAACTGGGTGATGGGATAGCGGATCCCGCCCTTGTGTGTCCCCTCGAGCCCCTCGATGATCTCGCCCATCTTCCCCCAGGGGATCGTGAACGCCATCTCGTGGTCCTGGGTCTGGCCGAAGATCCGGTCGCCGGAGCACGGGAGGATCACCTGGGGCTCGCCCGTCTGCATGGTCGTGACGACGATGTCCGCGCACACGATCCGGCCCTGGAACGAGGAGGTGAGCCGCCCGCCGCGCTTCCAGAGCGCCGCCTGCGTGAGCCGCATCACCTGGGCCGGGTTCGCGTAGACGACGACGAGGTGGGGCTCGAACGTGCAGCGGTCGAGCGGGCAGACGAGGAGACACGCGTACTCGCCCGGGGCGAACTTGTCCACCGCGGCTTCCGAGCGCGCCCCCGCCTCCCGGGTCTCCGTGTACATGCCCTCGCAGAGCGTCCCCGAGGCGTACAGGTGCGTCGGCCGGTCGAAGCCGAACGCCGTGATGCCGAGCGAGCAGATGTGGTCGTCGCGCGTCAGCGCGATCATCCAGCCGTAGCGCCGCGCCATGTCGATGACCTGGCAGTTCATCGAGAGCTTGCCGAAGTCGCGTGCGGGCCGCTTGGCCCGCTCGGGGATCGGCTCGTCCGCGCGGAGCATCCGGATGGCCACGGGGAACGTCTGCGGCCGGACGTACGTCTGCAGGGCCTGGTCGGCCGTCTTGGGATCCACCATCGTGTCTCCTTGGGGTCGGGTGGAGGCGCCCGAGACCCGCTAACGTCGCGGAATTTCAGCGCCGAGCGTACGCGCGGGGTCGGGCGCTGTCAAGTCGCGCGGCGTCGTCACGGAGGAGGTTTGGCGGAAGCCCTGAAAAACTGCCGCGCGCCCTTGCCCATCCGCGCGTGCGGATCGAAGCGCTCCGAGGCCGTAGGGGTTGTCATGCACGGCCTCCACCTCGACCTCGAGGTGGATCGTGAGCGTGCCCTCTACGGGCCGAGCGGCGGGCCGAGCGGCCGGCTCGAGCGGGGCCGCCCCGACCATGTACGCCGCCGTGACCCGGAGCCCCTCCTGCACGCGCGGCCGGCCGATCGGGATCAGGCCGGTCGGGACCTGCCCGTGGGCGACGGCGGCCAGCCCCAGGGCCACCGTGACCGTGCCGAGCCATGATGCGAACGCGTGATCGCGCATGACGACTCCGCCTCTCGGCGGGGCTGATTATACGCCCGCCGCGCCGCGGGGCGGCGGCTGGGGTAGAATAGGCGCGTCCGGACGCGCGCAGTAAACCGCCGGCCGCCCACCGTGGAGGGCCACCCCATGCAGGCTACACCGAGCGCCAGCTACAGCATGACCGTCCGCGTCGAGATCCGCAATCGGCCGGGGATGCTCGGCAAGGTCACCTCCGCCATGAGCCGGGCCGGCGCCGACATCGGCGCGATCGACCTCATCCAGCCGGGTGGCGAGTTCCGCGTGCGGGACATCACGTTCAACGCGCGGAACGACAAGCACGGGCAGGACGTCATCGACCGTCTCCGCCGGATGGCGGGGGTCCGCGTCGTGAACGTCTCCGATCGCACGTTCCTCATGCACCTCGGCGGGAAGATCGAAGTGCGCGGCAAGGTCCCGGTGAAGACGCGGGACGACCTTTCCATGGCGTACACCCCCGGCGTCGCCCGGGTCTGCATGGCGATCCACGACGACCCCCAGAAGGCCTACACGCTCACGATCAAGCAGAACGCCGTCGCTGTCGTGACGGACGGGACGGCGGTGCTGGGCCTGGGCGACATCGGGCCGAAGGCGGCCATGCCGGTGATGGAGGGCAAGGCGCTGCTCTTCAAGGAGTTCGCGGGCGTGGACGCCTTCCCCCTGTGCCTGCAGACGAAAGAGGTCGGCGAGATCGTCGGGTTCGTCCGCGCGGTCTCCCCGGTCTTCGGCGGGATCAACCTCGAGGACATCTCGGCGCCGCGCTGCTTCGAGATCGAGGAGCGCCTCCGCAAGGAGCTCGACATCCCGGTCTTCCACGACGACCAGCACGGGACGGCCGTCGTCGTCCTGGCGTCGCTGCTCAACGCCCTGAAAGTGGTCAAGAAGCGGCTGGGCGACATCCGCGTCGTCTTCTCCGGCGCCGGCGCGTCCGGGATCGCGACCGCGAAGCTCCTCATGGCCGTCGGCTGCCGGCACATCATCGGCTGCGACCGGTCGGGGACGCTCTACCGGGGGCGCCGCGAGAACATGAACCCGGTCAAGGCCTGGTTCGCGGCCCACACGAACGAAAAGCGCATCCGCGGTCCGCTCGCCGACGCGCTCCGGGGCACGGACGTGTTCGTCGGGCTGTCGGGGCCGGGGGTCGCGAGCGCCGCCGACATCCGCCGGATGGCCCGGAACCCGATCGTCTTCGCGATGGCCAACCCGGTCCCGGAGATCATGCCGGAGGAGGTCCACGGGATCGTGCGCGTCATGGCGACGGGCCGCTCGGACTACCCGAATCAGATCAACAACGTGCTCTGCTTTCCGGGCTTCTTCCGCGGTCTCCTGGACGTCCGGGCGCGGCTCGTGAACGACGAGATGAAGGTCGCCGCGGCGCGAGGGATCGCGTCGATCATCCGCCCGAGCGAGCTCAGCGAGGAGTACATCATCCCCTCGGTCTTCGACAAGCGCGTCGTCGAGGCGGTCGCCGACGGGGTGGCGACGGCGGCCGTGGAGACGGGGGTCGCGCGGCGCCGCCGGCGCGCGCCGGTCGTGACGCCGGGTCCGGCGACCGGCCGCTAGAGCATCGGAGGGGGCCTCGACGGCCCCCTCCGAGACCTCCCCCAAGAGAGGAGCGGCGGAAAAGCCGCCGCTCGGAGTGGAACACTCTTGCGTTGGCGGTTTGTCACCGCCTTGTGCCTCGTTTACTGGGGCGGCCCGCTAGCGCGGGTGGACGCCGGCGGTCGGCGGCGCCGCGGCGCGTCTGCCGTGTTCGCGCGCGGCGCTCTCGGGCTCGCGGCCGTCACAGTCGCGCTCGTCCTGCTGATCGCGCGCGCGGCGCCGGCCGCGGCCGGACTGCCGCGGTTCGGACCCGCCCGGAATTTCGCGCTCACCACGCAGCAGAACGACCGCCTCTGGCTCAGCCAGTTGCGCGGGCGGCTCGTCGTCCTGACCTTCACCTGCACGACGTGCGAGACCTGCCCGGGGCTCCTCCCGGGCCTCCTCGCGGTCGAGCGGGGACTCGGGGATGCGGCCGGCCGCCGGGTCGTCTTCCTCGCGATCACGGTCGATCCCGGTCGCGACACCGTCGAGACCCTCCGGCGCTTCGCGCGGGAGCGGGGGCTGGACCCGGCCGCGTGGGTCCTCCTCACGGGAACGACGGCGGAGCTGGCCGCGGTCGCGCGCTGGTATGGCGCGGACGTCCGGCGCAAGCAGGGGCGTGTCACCCACGGGTGCACGGCCGTGCTGATCGACCACGCCGGGGAGATCCGGGGCCGCTACCTCGCCGGCGCACCGGGCCGGCTGCGCGCGGACGTGCAGGCGCTCCTCGCCGAGGCGGGCCCGTGATCCTCGGCGTGGACCTCGGGGGGACGAACGTCCGCGCCGCCGCCGTGGGCGAGGACGGCGCGCTCCTCGCCGAGCCCGTCCAGCATCCCTCCGAGGCCACCGCCGGCGTCGAGCGCACCGTGGCGGCGATCGTGCGCACCGTCCGCGAGGCGACCACGCGCGTGGGGGGCGCGCCGGACCGGCTGCGCGCCGTCGGCATGGCCGTGCCCGGGCACGTGGACGGGCAAGCGGGCGTCGTCCGCTGGACCGCGAACCTCGGGGAGACGCGCGGCGGTGTGTTCGCGCCCTGGCGCGACGTCCCGCTGGTGCCCGCGGTCGCGCGCGCCCTCGGCTGCCCCGTGTACATGGGGAACGACGCCAACCTCGCCGCGCTCGCGGAGTACCGCTTCGGGAGCGGCGGCGGCCGCGCGCAGGGGCTCGTCCTGCTCACGCTGGGCACCGGGATCGGCGGCGGCGTGGTCCTGACGCGCGCCCAGGTCCAGGGGAGCGCGACGTGGGAACGCGGGGTGCTCCTCGTCGGCGCCACCGGCGGCGGCGCGGAGCTGGGGCACCTCGTCGTGCTGGCAGGCGGCCCGCGCTGTGGCTGCGGGGCGAGCGGGTGCCTGGAGGCCTTCGCCAACCGGGATGCCATCGTGGCGCGGGCCCGGGGGAAGCTGCTCCGCCGCGCCGGAGGCCGCCTGCACGAGCTGTGCGCCGGCGAGCCGGGGCGCCTCACGCCGCGGCTCGTCGCCGAGGCCGCGGCCGCGGGCGATGAAGCGGCCCTCGAGGTCTGGGACGAGACGGGAACGTACGTGGGGGTCGCCGTCGGCGGCCTCATCAACACGTTCAACCCCGAGGTCGTGGCGATCGGCGGGCAGATCGCCAAGGCCGGCGTGCCGCTCTTCCGCGCGATCCGCCGCGCCGCGCGCGACCACGCGATCCCGACGCTGTTCGAAACCTGTCGGATCGTCCCGGCCGAGCGCGTGGACGACGCGGGGATCCTCGGCGCCGCCGCCCTGGCCTGGGAGCTGACCACCCCGTCGTAGGTGGCGTCCCGGTATTGCCGCTTTCCCAGGCGCCGTGCTAGGTTCGGCCTGAGGAGGGGGTGCCATGGCGTTCTTCGACGTTCCGTCCGACGCCGAGTTGTCCCCGGAGACCCGGCAGACCCTCGAGGAGTACCGCCGGATCACCGGAAAGGACGCGGTCCCGGCCACCTGGCTTGCGTACGGTCGAAATCCCAAGATCATCGAAGCCAGGTTCAAGGCGTATCTCAACCTGTCCCACGAGGGTCGATTCTCGTGGGCGGCGATGAGCGTCGCCGTCATGCTGATCGCGCACGCCAAGCGGTGTCGCGGTTGCTTCACCGCCTCCCGCGTGAGCTTGGAGAAGCTCGGGTACGACGAGGCGACGCTCGACGGGTTCTGCGCCAACCCCGAAGCGCTGCCGCTCAAGGAGCGAGACCGGCTGTTTGTGCACTACGCCCTCAAGATCGCCACTGGCTCCGCCGACCTCACCCCGAAAGACTTCAAGGAAATGGCCGCGCACGACTTCTCGAAGGGCGAGATACAGGAGATCATCGCCTTTTCGGCTTACTGGGTGATGAACATGGTCTTCACCCAGTCGGCGAACGCGGCGCTTGCAGAGGAGTAGGCGGCGCGACCCGTGACCTGCCCGGCGTGCGGTCACGCCAACCGGGAGATCGCGCGCTTCTGCGAGGCGTGCGGCCGGACGCTGGAGGCGCGATGTGCCTCGTGCGGGCAGAGCGCCCGTCCCGGTGCCCGCTTCTGCGACGGCTGCGGCGCGCCGCTCGGCGCCCCCCAGTCCCGGTCGCTCGCGGCCGACCGTGCCCCTGTCTCCTACACGCCGCACCACCTCGCGGAGCGGATTCTCGCCGAGGGGCGGGCGCTGCGGGGCGAGCGGAAGGAGGTCACGGTCCTCTTCGTGGACGTCCAGGGCTCGACGGATCTCGCCGCCGCCCTCGATCCCGAGCAGTTCCATGCGGTGATGGACGGGGCATTCCAGCTCATGCTGGACGCCGTCCACCATTGGGAGGGGACCGTCAACCAGTTCACGGGCGACGGGATCATGGCGCTCTTCGGCGCGCCGATCGCCCATGAGGACCACGCCCGGCGCGCGCTGCATGCTGCGCTCGAGATCCAGCGGGGGTTCGGAGAGTACGCCGCGGGTCTCCGGCGCGACAAGGGGCTCGCCCTCCAGGCGCGGCTGGGCCTCAACAGCGGGCCGGTCGTCGTGGGGGCGATCGGCGACGACCTCCGGATGGACTACACGGCGCAGGGGCTGACCACGAACCTCGCCGCGCGGATGCAGCAGGCGGCGGACCCCGGGACCATCCTCGTGGCCGCGCCGGCTCACCGCCTGGCGGAGGGCTACTTCCGCTTCCGGCCGCTGGGCCCGATGCGCGTGCGGGGGGTGGCCGAGCCCGTCGAGGCGTACGCATTGGAAGGGGAGGGGACGGTGGTTTCGCGCCTCGAGGCCTCGCTGCGGCGGGGGGTCTCGCCCTTCCGCGGGCGCGAGGCCGAGCTCCGCGCGCTCGGGGAGTGTTGGGAGCGCGTGGTTCGCGGGCAGGGCGAGGCCGTCTGCCTTGCCGGGGAGCCGGGCATCGGCAAGTCGCGCCTCGCCTGGGAGTTCGAGCGGAGCCTCGGGATCACCGAACGGGCCGAGGGCGCGGCGCTCTCGCACGCGCGGGGCGCCGCGTACTTCGTCTTCCGTCAGCTCCTGCGGCAGCTCGCCGGGATTGCCCCCGAAGCCGACCTTTCCGCCACGCGGGACCGGCTCCACCGCCGGCTCTGGGATCTGTCGCCCGACCTGGCCGGTTGCGTCCCCGAGATCCTTTCCGTCCTGGGGACGACCTGCGAGGCCGTGGGGCAGCGGCCGACCGGCGCGCCGGACGACCGGCGCGACCGGCTCCGCGAGGCCGTGACGGCCTGGGTCCGGGCCGAGTGCCGGCGGGCGCCCCTGCTCCTCGTCGTTGAGGACCTCCACTGGCTGGACCCGTCCTCGGAAGATCTGCTCCGCCACCTCGCCCTCGAGGCCCGGAACCTCCCGCTCATGCTGCTCATGACCTCCCGCCTGCCGCTCGCCGGCAGCAAGCTCGAATTGGGCCGGGTGCGGGAGGTCTTCCTGAAAGCGCTCTCCGCCGAGGACATCTACGCGCTCGTGGACGCGCAGGTGGACCCGTACCCGGCGAGCGAGCGCCTGCGCCGGGTGGTCGCGGCGCGATCGGAGGGGAACCCGTTCTTCGTCGAGGAGCTGGTGCGGGCCTTCCGGGAACGGGGCGATCTCCTGCTGGAGCACGGCACCTACGAGCTCCGCGAGGAGGCGGCCCGCGTCGTCCCCGCCACGATCAGCGCCCTGATCGCGTCCCGCGTGGACCGGCTGTCGGCCTCCACGCGTGAGCTGCTGGCCGACGCCGCGGTGCTCGGGAAGCGCTTCCCGTTGGCGCACCTGCGCGCGCTCGCCTCTGCCGATCGGTTCGAGGAGGACCTCGCCCAGGTCGAGCGGCGCGGGTTCCTCGACGCCGAGAGCGGCGGGCCCGTGGCGAGCCTCGCGTTCCGCCACGTCCTGACCCAGGAGGTCGTCTACGGGGCCCTCCTCCAGTCGGAGCGTCAGGCCCGCCACCGGCGGTCCGCCGAGATGCTCGAGCGCCTCTACCGCGGCCGGACGGAGGAGGTCTGCGACCAGCTCGCCCATCACTGGGCGCAGAGCGACCGGCGGGAGCGGGCGCTGCCCTACCTCCTGACGGCGGCCGACGGCGCGGTCGCCGTCGGGGCCAACCGCGAGGCCATCGACCACCTCCAGACGGCGCTCGGCCTGGCCATGGAGCACCCGGCCGCCGGGAAAGGCCAGGCGGACGCGATCCGCCTCAAGCTCGCCGGACTGCACTACATCGTCGGCGAGCGCTGAGGACCGCCGGGCGCGCGGGCTCTACCCCCGGCGCCGGTACACGGCCTTCAGCCACGGCGGGGCGACCAGGGTCGTCACCATCGCCAGCGCGTAGCTCCAAGCTCCATCGCGGCCCTCCCTATCCGAAGATCAGCTTCAAGACCACGATGATCACCATGAGCGTGCCGACCATCCCCAGGGCGATCCAGATGCCTTCGTAGCCTTCCCTCATGGCTTTGGCCTCCCGTGTCGCTGTGCGGGTACCGAGCGGGCTGCCGCGGCGCGGCAGCGCGACTCACGCGGGGGCGGCGGAGAGGGGGCTAGTGGTCTTCGGTGGGCTGGGCGGGGTCCGCGACGGGCGCGACGGCGCGGCGCCAGGGCGCGCGGTGCTCCGGACGCGGCGCCACGCGCGCCGTCCTGCTCGCCTCGGGCGGCGAGGGCAGGGCAGGCTCGATCCGCTGGACGGCAGGAGCCGGCGCCGGCAGCGACGCCGGCGTCTCGCTCCGCATCCGCTGGACGCGGGTCCCCTCGATGGAGTCGTCGAGGGCGACCGCGCCCGGCATCATCGGATTGGCGAAGTCGAGCGCGACGTAGAAGAGCAGCGCCGGGACCAGGTGTCGCGCCTTCACGGCGGCCATCCTAGCACGAATCGCCCCCGGGGGACGGCGCCGCGCCCTCGAGGGCCGGACGCAGGAGCTCGGGCCGGTCCGTGACGATGCCTCCGACACCCCAGCCGCGGAGCCGGCGGGCGGCCTCCCCGTCGCTCACCACCCAGACGTAGCAGTCGAGGCCGGACGCGCGGCACGCCGCGACGTCGGCTTCGCTCACGAGGTCCGCCGGCAGCCAGAGGGCGTCGAGGGCGCCGGGCGGCGCGATCGCGGGTGGGGCGAGGGGGCGGCCGAGCAGGCGCGCGCCAAGGCGCAGGCCCCGGTCGAGGGCCCGGCAGCGCGCGAGCGCCTGCTGGTCGTCCGACACCACGTGGGCCCGGTCGGTGACCTCGTAGATCTGGAGGAGCCCGACGAGCCGCTCCTCGATCCCCGGATAGACTTCGGAGCCGCCCCTGAGCGCGACGGCGAAGACGACGCGATCCCGGAAGCGCTCGAGAACCTCCGAGAGCGTCTGGAGCCGCTGGCCGCGGAAGGCCCGGCCGAACCAGCGGCCGGCGTCGAGCCGCTTGAGCTCCGCCAGGGTGTGGGCGCGGACCCGGCCGCGCCCGCTCGTCGTCCGGTCGAGCGTCGTGTCGTGGATGACGACGAGCTGGTCGTCGGCCGAGAGGTGGACGTCGAGCTCGAGGGCGTCCGCCCCCGCCCGGATCGCGGCCTCGTACGCCGGGATCGTGTGCTCGGGCGCCGCGGCGGACGCGCCGCCGTGCGCGACGAGGAGCGGCCGCGCCCGGCCCCTCGTTGTCATCGCCCGCGGACCCGTGCCATCATGGCGCCGTGCGTTACGCGCCGCCCTGGTTCCTCGGACTCTGCCGCCCCATCCTGTGGCTCCTGGCGCGCCTGCTCTTCCGGATCCGCTTTCACGGCGCCGAGCACGTGCCCCGATCCGGGCCCGTCCTCCTCGCCCCGAACCACGTTTCCTACCTGGACCCGATCCTCGTCACGATGCCGATCCGCCGGCCGCTCTACTACATCGCGTGGGAGCCGTTCTTCCGGATCCCCGTCCTCGGGGCGCTCATGCGGTGGGCGCGCGCGTTTCCCGTCCGGGAGGACGAGGTCAACAGTCAGGCGGTCCGGCGCGCGCTGCGGCTCCTCCAATCCGGCGAGGCGCTGATGGTCTTTCCCGAGGGCGGGCGCACCGTCGACGGGCGGCTCCAGGCGTTCCGCTCGGGCGCGTTCCGGCTCGCGCTCGCCGCCGATGCGCCGATCGTCCCGGTCACGATCGCCGGCGCCTTCGAGGTCTGGCCGGTCGGCCGGCGATGGCCGCGGCCGGGCCGCGTCACGATCACCTACCACCCGCCGCTCACGGGGAAGGACCTGCCGAGCGGGGCGGCCCGCAAGGCCCGGCCGGAGCTGATGGTGGAGCTGGCCCGCCAGCGGATCGCGGCGGTCCTTCCTCCCTCTCCCCAGCACGAGGAGAGCGTGGAATGAGGAGGTTCGCCCTCCTACTTGGGCAGCTTCGCGCGGAAGCCGAGGATGTCCGGCGTGGTCTGGCCCGCGGCGAGGGCCTTGCGGACCTTCTCCTCCTTCTCGCGGATCGCGCGGACGCGCTCGACGACCGCCCCCGCCTCCTCGCGCGGCACGACGACCACGCCGTCGTCGTCGCCCGCGACGACGTCGCCGGGCCGGACGAGGACCCCGCCGCACTGGATCGGGACCTGGATCGGGCCCAGCGTCTCCTTGACGGGGCCGCGGGCCGTCGCCCCGCAGGCGAAGACCGGGAGGGGCTGCGCGGCGATGTCGGCGCGGTCCCGGACCATGCCCTGGAGCACGACGCCGGCGATCCCGCGAAGCCGGGCCGCGTACACGACGAGCTCGCCCATCAGCGCGGTGTCCCGCCCGTCGCCGCCGTCGATGACGAGGATGTCGCCCGGCCCGGCCAGCTCGATCGCGCGGTGGACCGTCAGGTTGTCGGCGGGCCAGCAGCGGAGCGTGAACGCCGGTCCGCAGCAGCGCATCCCGGGCGCGAGCGGCCGGATCGAGGGGTCCATGTTGCCCCACCGTCCGATCGCGTCCGAGAGCATCGTCGTCGGGGCGTCCTGGAGCGCCTTCAGCGCCTGGGGATCGAGCGGCGTCATGCGGATCTCCTTCCCTCGGCCGTGACCTCGGCGACCTGGTAGCCGGCGGCCCGAAGGGCGGCGACGACGGCGTCGATCTGCTCGCGGCCGGACGTCTCGAGCGTGAGGACCACCTCGGTCTCGCCGATGCGGGCGGCGGTGAACGCGCGGTTGTGGCCGATGTCGAGGATGTTCGCGCGCTGGGCCCCCACGACGGCCGTGAGGCGGGCGAGCGCGCCCGGGCGGTCCACGAGGAGCACGGCCAGGCGCACGAGGCGGCCGTCCTTCACGAGGCCCTTCTCGATGACGCGGGAGACGATGTTGACGTCGATGTTCCCGCCGGAGAGGACGAGGACGACACGCTTGCCGGCGAGCGCGACCTTCTTGTTGAGGACGGCCGCGAGGGTCGTCGCGGCGGCGCCTTCGACGACCGTCTTCTCGATCTCGAGGAGGAGCAGGATCGCGTTCGCGATCTCACCCTCGTCCGCGACGACGACCTCGTCCACGTACCGTCGCACCAGTTCGTAGGTGAGGGCGCCGACGCGCCGGACGGCGATGCCGTCGGCGATCGTCGGTGCCGGGTCGAGCGCCGTCGGGCCGCCGCCCTCGAGCGCCGCCCGCATGGCCGGGAGCGCGGCGGCCTGGACGCCGATGACCTCGACGCGTGGAGCGCGCGTCTTCACGGCGAGCGCGATCCCGCCGATGAGCCCGCCCCCGCCGACCGGTACGACGACCGCGTCGAGATCGGCCACCTGCTCGAGCAGCTCGAGGCCGATCGTCCCCTGGCCGGCGATGACGGCCGGGTCGTCGAAAGGATGGACGAAGACGGCGCCCGTCGCCGCCTCGCGACGGCGCGCCTCCGCGTACGCCTCGTCGTAGTCCTGGCCGGCGAGGACGACCTCGGCCCCGTGGCGGCGGCACGACGTGACCTTGATGAGCGGCGCCCACTCCGGCATGAGGATCGTGGTCGCGATCCCGAGGCGCTGGGCGTGGTAGGCGACGGCGAGCCCGTGGTTCCCGGCGCTGGCCGCGATCACGCCCCGCCCCCGCTCCGCGGGATCGAGCAGGGAGAGCTTCGCGAGGGCGCCACGCTCCTTGAAGGAGCCCGTCATCTGGAGGTTCTCGAGCTTGACGTGGCAGCGGGTGCCGGTCAGCTCGCCGAGGGTCTCCGAGGCGGGGCAGGGGGAGCAGTAGATCGCGTCACGGATCCGCGCGCGGGCCGCTTCGATCTCCGCGATGCCGATCACGCCGCCACCGTATCCCTTACAGGACGTTCTTCAGGAGCTTCAGGGCCGCGCCCAGCCCTGCCTCCACGAGCCCGAACGGGCTGCCCAGAAGCTGGGCCTCTAGCTCCCGCGGCATGAAGAGCGCGTCAACCTTGAGCTTCTCCAGGAGGACCTGGGCCTGGACCGTGGGGTCAATGGTCGTGCGCTTCTCCTCCCACTGCTGGAGCTCGCGCACCGTAGCCTCGATCTGTTTCGGGTCCAGGATCGCCAGCGGCGCGCGGCAGTAGCTGCAGGCCGTGGTCTTCTCGAGGTCCACAGCCGCCCCGCAGTTCGAGCAGTTGACCGTCCGGACGTGCTTTCGGAGCTCTTTGAGCTGTTCGGGGTCGAGCGTGCGGATGAAGTGCTTCTCCCGCAGGAACTGGTAGAACGTGGTGAACCGCCCGTCGCCGCGCGGGCAACGCCAGTAGCCGAAGCGCGTGGCACGGACCATGTCGTGGGTCTCCGCGAGCCGGGTCCGGCAGCGGGGGCAGCTCATGGCTTCGGCCGGCTGGTTCCGCCGCTCCGCCTGGCGCTCGTGGATGATGCGGAAGAGGCGCAGGGTGGAGCCGGGCGTGAGCAGCAGGCTCTCCTGGCGGTCGAACCAGAAGCCGTTGCAGGCGTGGCAGATGTCGAGGACGACCGTCTTCCCGTAGTTCCCGTCGAAGCGTTGCTCGTCCATCGGTCCGCGGCAACCCGGGCACTCCATCGCGTCCTCCGAGCGCCCCGTCAACCGCGGAGGAGCCTGAAGCCGATGTTGGTCCCGAGGCCGTGGGCGTACGCGAGCGAGATCCAGAGCATCGCCAGGGGCTCGAGGAGCCGGGCCTGCGTGAGCGGCCCCGAGTCCACCGGCTCGAACCCGAGCGCCTCGGCGAGGCCGGCGACGGTCTGCTTCGCGGCGGGGTCGTCGCCGCAGACGAACATGCTGGGGCGCTGGCCGGCGATGCGAGGGTCCGTCATGTGGTGCGCCCCGATCGTGTTGAACGCCTTGACGACCCGGGCGCCCGGGGCCCAGCGGGCGACCTCCTCGCCGGCCGAGGTGGTGTGGCCGAGCGCGAGACCGGAGAAGTCGGGCTTGAGCGGGTTGGTCGCGTCCACGAGGATCTTGCCCTTGAGGTCCCCGGCTGCCCTGAGGGCGTCCTGCGCGGCGCCCCACGGGGTCGCCAGGAGCACGAGCTCGGCGGCCGCCGCGGCCTCCCGCACGCTCGCCGCGCGCGCCTTGCCGGCGGTGGCGCGGAGCAGCTCCTGGACCTTCGCCTCCCGCGGATCGCGCACACCGAAGACGACGTCGTGACCCTTCGCTGCCCAGGCCTTGCCGAGCGTGCCGCCCACGTTCCCGGCGCCGATGATCGCGATCTTCATGCGACAGTCTCCCGCGCCCTCGGGGTTGCGCTATTATACGCGACACGGACCCCCTGCCGCTCACGGGCCCGCGAACAAGAGTACCGTAGCGGCTTCGGGTTCGCGCGGCCTGATCGGCACCATCGGCGCCCACACGCGGCTGCCGGGCGCCCTCGGGAACAAGAGCCTGGGCGGTCTGCGCTACGTCTACAAGGAGGGCTCAGCCATGACGTTCGACGGCGAGGCGTTCGTCCAGCGGTTCAACACGGTCTGGAACGGCCACGACCTCGAGGGGATCCTGGCGATGATGACCGACGACGTCGTCTTCGAGGCGTCGTTCGGCAAGGAGCCCTGAGGCACGCGGATGATCGGCAAGCGGGCGGTGCGCGAGCTCCTGGTCGAGATGTTCGGCCGGATCCCGGACGTCCGGTGGGACGAGCTCCGTCACTTCGCCGGTCCGACCCACGCCGTGCTGGAGTGGGTGACCACGGGCACGCCTCGGGGCGGCACACGCTACGAGGTCCACGGCTGCGACGTCCTGACGCTCCGGGAGGGCAAGATCGCGGCGAAGCGCTCCTACCGGAAGGGCACGATCTCGTGATGATGCCCTCTCCCCCGCGGGGGAGAGGGTGGGGTGAGGGGGGAGCCGTGTGGACCTCGGGGCGCTTCATGCAGCTCAGCGCGCTGCCGCTGCTCTGGCCGTCCGCCGCGATCTCGGTCACGGTGCTCGCCTTCAACGTGCTCGGCGACGGGCTGCGTGACCTGCTGGACCCGCGCCTCCGGGGCTGAGCCGCCCCGCCCGGCGGTTGACACCCCAAGGGCTTCGGTGATACAAGGGGCCACCGGCGAGACCGGCGACTGATCAACTCCTTCCCACGCCGGACGATTCGCGAGCGGTTCCGGGGGGGGCGCGCAGGCAACCTGCGGGGGACGCCTCAGCGGGCTCAACCGAGGCTGGAACAACCCGAGGACGAGAAGCGGGCGGCCCAGCAGAAGTAGCGGATCGGCCGGACGCTGAGGGGCGAAACGCATGTTCGGGCGGCGGAGCGAGCAATTGCGGGCGAAGCGCAGTGGCGTCAGCGCGTTCCTCGACGAGGGCTCCGAGATCGAGGGGAAGTACACGTTCAGCGGCACCGCGCTGCTGAACGGCAAGTTCAAGGGCGAGATCTCGTCCAACGACACGCTCATCATCGGCGAGAAGGCGGTCGTCAACGCGACGATCCGTGCCGGGGTCGTCCAGATCAGCGGGGAGGTCGTCGGGAGCCTTCAAGCCTCCGAGCGGGTGGAGATGAAGAAGACCGCCCGGGTCTTCGGCGACGTCGAGGCGCCGGTCGTGGTGATCGAGGAGGGGGTGCTCTTCGAGGGGCACTGCCGGATGACCAAGACGAAGGCGGCCGAGGCCCCACCCGTACGGGAGCTGCCAGCCTCCGTGGTGTCGCTGAAGCGATGAGGGCGCGTTGAGCCGGCTCCGGCGGTTCAACCTCCTCGTCGTCTACGGGGACGGCACCCGGGTTCTCCGTCTCAACATCCCCCGCTGGCTCCTCGGGGCCACCGCCGCGGCCCTGCTCCTGGGCCTCCTGTCGGTCGGCGCCGTGTGGGGCGACTACCTGTTCCTCAAGCGGCAGTGGGGGCAGATCGCCACGCTCCAGCGGCTCGTCATGGAGCAGCACGCGCAGATCGACGGCTCCCGCCAGCGGGTCGCCGAGGCCCAGCGGGAGATCGACACCTGGCGGGAGCTCCACGCCCGGATCTGGGAGCCGCTCGGGCCGGAGGCGCGGGGCTCGCGGGAGCGCTCGGGCGTCGGCGGGGGCACCGGCGCGGGGGAGGCGCCCGGGCCCGCGACGCTCGCGCGGGAGCTCGACCGCCTCGTCGTCAGCCTGGGCGAGGAGGGCCAGAAGCTGCGGGCCCTCAGCCGCCTCATGGAGCGGGCGAGGCCGATCCTCGGGTCGCTGCCCTCCCGGTGGCCGGTGCGCGGGGCGGTCAACTCCGAGTTCGGCCGCCGCCTGTCGCCCTGGACCAGCACCCCGGAGTTCCACGGCGGCGTCGACATCTCGGCGGAATCCGGCACGCCCGTGAAGGCGCCGGCCCCCGGGATCGTGACGCTCGCCGGCAGGACGCCCGACTTCGGCCTGACCGTGGCGATCGACCACGGCCACGAGATCAAGACGGTCTTCGGCCACCTGCAGAAGATCCTGGTCGCAAACGGGCAGCGGGTGGATCGCGGCCAGCAGATCGCGCTGTCGGGCAACACGGGCAAGAGCACCGGCCCGCACCTCCACTACGAGATCCTGGTCAAGGGCCAGCCGGTCAACCCCCGCGGCTACCTCTGGGACTGACGGTTCCGGGACACGGGAGCCCGGGCCACTCGGCCCTCCGGCCCTGACGCACTCCCTCGCGGACCGCGAGCGCCACCTGCACGATCACATCGTCGAGCTCGCCGAGAGCAGTTTCCGGACGACACGGGCCGCACCTGGGTCATTCACGGCTTCGACCACGACGGGCCCCTGACCCTGAGCACCGCGCCCGACCTGACCGAGCGGTTGCCGCGGGAGCTGCTGACCTGAGCCACCCTTGACAGCGCTCGACACCCGTCCTACATTCCCGCCTGCATCCGGCCGTCAGAGTCTCGTACGCGGGAGGAAACCATGACGCCTCGACGACTCACCTGGCTCGCGTGTGTCCTCGCCCTGATCGCCAGCGGGCTCTGGCTCGCCGCCGCCCCCGCAGATGCCCAGCCGAAGAAGGGGGGCATCCTGCGGGTCGCGCTGATCGGCGAACCGCCCACGCTCGACCCCCACTCCACGACGGCGGTGATCACGCGCGAGATCGGCATCAACATGCTGGAGACCCTCTTCACGCTCGACGCGAAGTACCAGCCGGTGCCGCTGCTCGCCGAGGGGGCCGAGGCCCTGGACGGCGCCAAGCGCTACGTGATCCGCCTGCGCCGGGGCGTCCGCTTCCACAACGGCAAGGAGCTGACGGCGGCCGACGCCGTCGCGTCGCTCCAGCGGTGGGGGAAGCTCTCGAGCCCGGGCAAGGCGCTGTTCAAGACGGTCGAGGCCGTCGAGGCGCGCGATCCCGCGACGGTCGAGATCCGGCTCAGGGAGCCGTCCGCCGGCCTGACCACGATCCTCGCTCAGGTCGGCAGCGCCGCCGTGATCTACCCCAAGGAGGTGATCGACTCAGCGGGCGACGGGCCGCTCAAGGAGTTCGTCGGGACAGGGCCCTTCCGGTTCGTCGAGCACCGGCCGGACCGCCACGTCAAGCTCGTGCGGTTCGAGGGATACGTTTCGCGCCCCGAGCCCGCGAACGGGCTCGGCGGCCAGCGGGCCGCCCACGTGGACGAGCTCTACTTCATGTCGGTGCCGGACTACGCGATCCGGACGGCCGGGATCCAGACCGGTGAGTACCAGTACGCGCAGCAGATCAAGCCCGACCAGTACGAGCGGCTCAAGGGGATCCCCGGCGTCGAGCCGGTCATCGTCAAGCCCTACGGCTGGGTGACGGTCGTCCTGAACACGAAGCAGGGCCTGATGACCGACCGGCGCCTCCGCCAGGCGTTCCAGGCGGTCCTGGACGCCGAGCCGATGATGCTGGCGGCGATGGGGCACAAGGACTTCTACCGCCTCGACCCGGGGCTCTTCTTCCAGGAGCAGGGGGTGCACTCCCGTGCCGGCGCCGGGCTGTACAACCAGCGCGACAAGGAGAAGGCCCGCCGGCTCCTCCGGGAGGCCGGGTACCAGGGCCAGCCGATCCGGTGGATCGTGACGACGGAGTACGAGCACCACTACAAGCCGGCGCTCGTCGCCAAGAGCCAGCTCGAGGAGGTCGGCTTCAAGATCGACCTCCAGGTGACCGACTGGGCGACCGTCGTCCAGCGGCGGAACAAGCCCGAGCTCTGGGACGCCTTCAGCACGGCGTTCGTGTTCGAGCCCGAGTCGGTCACCTACACGCCGGTGGTCTGCGAGTGGCCCGGCTGGTGGTGCCACCCGGAAAAGGACCAGCTCCTCGCGGCCATCGCGCGCGAGCTCGACCCGAAGAAGCGGTATGCGATCTGGGAGCGCGTCCAGACGATCTTCTACCAGGACGCCCCACGGATGCGGGTCGCAGACTACTTCCGGATGGACGCGAAGCGCAGCGAGGTGCAGGGCTTCCGGCCGGGCCCGTACATGCACTTCTGGAACGTCTGGCTCGAGAAGAAGTAAGAGGCCCGCGATCAGGATCGCGCTCCTCGGCGCCGGCCGGATCGGTCAGCTCCACGCCCGCCTGCTCCGGGAGCTGGGCGCCGGCGAACTGCTGATCGCCGACGTCGAGCCGGAGCGGGCGCGGGCGCTCGCGACCGCGCAGACGGCCACCTGGGTCGAGTCGGTCGAGGCCGCGATCGAGCGGGCCGAGGCGCTCGTCATCACGGCGGCCACCGACGCCCACGGGCGGCTCATCCGGGCGGGTGCAACCCGCCGCATCCCCGTCTTCTGCGAGAAGCCGATCGCCCTCGATCTCGGCGAGAGCGTCCGCGTCGTGGCCGATGCCGAGCGGGCGGGGATCCGGCTCCAGATCGGCTTCCAGCGCCGCTTCGACCCCGCCTACCGCGCGGCGCGCCGGCTGATCGAGACGGGCGAGCTCGGCACCGTCTACCTGATCCGCCTCGCCGGCCACGACCCCGCGCCGCCCCACGAGGCGTACATCCCGGTCTCGGGCGGGCTCTTCCGCGACTTCTCGATCCACGACTTCGACGTCATCCGCTGGCTCACGGGAAGCGAGGTCGAGGAGGTCTACGCCGACGGCGGCGTGCGCGGGTTCGAGATCTTCCGGAAGTACGGCGACGTGGACACGGCGGTGGCGACGCTCCGGCTGCGGGACGGGACGCTGGCGGTCCTCGACGTCGCCCGCCACGACCCCCTGGGCTACGACATCCGCACCGAGGTCTTCGGCTCGAAGGACAGCGTGGCCGTCGGGCTCGGCCCCCGGACCCCGATCCGCTCGCTCGAGCCGGGCGTGCCCCCGGCGGCAGGGCCCGCCTGGCAGACCTTCCTGGTCCGCTTCGAGGACGCCTACCGGGCGGAGCTGGCCGAGTTCCTGCGCGTGGCCCGCGGCGAGGCGCCGAGCCCCTGCACGGGGCGGGACGGGGTCGAGGCGCTCCGGATCGCCGAGGCGGCGACCCGGGCGCTCCGGGAGCACCGGCCGATCCGCGTCGCCGAGATCACGGGCTGAACCCTCTCGGCTCACCTCAGCGGGCGCCGAGGCGCGGACCGTGTCGGAGCACCCGGCCTTCCGGGCGCTGAAGCTGTCGCGCGAGGCGGGGCGGCTCGCGGGGAGCCCGCAGAAGAGGAGGGTGCGGAGTAACGGTGTCGAACAAGAACGCAAAGGTGATCATCCCGACCGCTGTCGCGGCTTGGCTCGTGGGGATCGTTGTCTCTCGGCCAGGCACGCCGGGCGTGATCCAGGCCGCCTTCGTCGTCGCCTTCGTCGTCGCCATACCGCTCATCGTGTTTTATCTCATGGCCGAGAGCGGGTGGCGCGCTTTGGCAAGGGGCCATCGTGCGGTCGTGCCGTTCAACGGCCCATGGAGGCTGTGTGCCACCGGACAGATGGCGCTGGTGAGCGTGGACCATCCCGACTTCCAGCGCATCAAGATGAGATTCATCGGCGGAACCCTGCGCATCGGCACGACCGACGACGGGCTGTACCTGTCGACGCTGTTCTCCAAGCTGCCGGTCCTGCAGCTGTTCTTCCCGACGGTGCGGATCCCCTGGTCGGCCATCCGCAGCGCACGAGCTTTCGAGGCCCCCGGCTGGTTCACACCCCTGCGGGAGCCCGGGACTCTGCTGCAGGTCGCCTACGATCCCAACTACACGGGAAAGTTCATCGAGATCGAAGTCGGCGAACCCCCCGTATTTCTCCAGTTGTCAGCGGAGATCCTGGGCGAGTCGATATCTCGCCTGCCGCTCGCGCCCGAGACCTAGCGAGCCCGGCGTCATCCGGAGCGCCCGAGGGCCACTTGCGAATGCCCATCCTGGTGGCGAGGGGAGGTGCTTCCGCAGACCCCATGCCACTCGGCGGGGTCCGCTGCCCGCCCGGACGGCGCGTCTCCGCGGTCCGCGGACAGCGGGGCCAGCCCATCGGCCCCCGTCGTGTCCGCGATGGCATCCGCTACCGAGAGTTCTGGCGGCCTCCCACCATCGCGCCCCAGGCCTGTTCCAGCGCCTGAGCCCGCCCGAGCGCCGCCCGCTCCACGTCGAAGTCCGCGTCCGTCATCGGGGCGACCCCCGAGATGAGCCACCGGCGCAGGATCCGCCGCCGCGCCGGGGCGTGGACCAGCGCCCCGAGGGCTGACGCCATGGCGGCCTTTACCCGGACCGGTAGGGTCCGCCTCACGACGATCGGCTGGATAGGCCAGGGCCCGAGCGAGTCCACGACGCGCAGGGCGGTCCGGAGCGTGCGGTCCCGTCGCCAGCGCAGCGCGAGCACCGTGGAGTCGATGGCGGCGGCGTCGATGGCGCCTCTGCGAAGGGCGCGGAGCGAGGCCAGGTGGCTCCCGGTCTCGCGCAGGCGGCCGAGGAACGAGGCGTCCGCGCCGTGGTCAGCCGCCGCCTGGAGCACCGAGTAGTAGCCGCTCAGGGATTCACGGTCGTTGTAGCCCCATCGAGCGTCTACCAGGTCCGCGAACGACCGTGCCGGATGGTCTGCGCGGACGACGATGTCCGAGAAGTAGACCGGCCGGCCGGCGGCTCGGGCATCGGCGAACACGAGTCCGAGCGGCAGGAGCTCCACCGGAGGGCCAGGGCGCTCGCAGAGCCAGATGTAGGGCGGCGCGCAGAAGAAGCCCACGTCCACCTCGCCCCCGGTGAACGGGTCGGCCGCGTCTCGCGGGGGACCGGAGTGCCGGGTCTCGACCTGCAGTTCGGTGGGGACCCCCAGGCACTGGCCCAGGTATCCGGCGAGGTAGCTGAAGAGGCTCTCGGGGATGCTGGGCGTCAGGTAGGTGCGGAGGCGGAGCGCCGGGGTGTCGGACCCTCCCTCACGCGCCTCCCTCACGCCCCCAGGATAGCGCTCCACGGCGCGGCGCGCCAGGGGAGCGGCGTTTCGAGCGCCTGTATAGTGGGGGGCGCCATGTGGGTCGGGGCGGCGCTCTTCCTCGTCGGACTGGGGCTCGTCCTCTGGGGCGCCGAGCGGTTCACGGACGGCGCCCTCGCGACCGCGGCGCGCTTCGCGGTGAGTCCCTTCCTGGTCGGCGTTGTCGTCTCCGGCTTCGAGCCCGAGAACCTCGCCACGGGCGTGGCCGCGACGCTCGGGGGCTTGCCGCAGGTCGCGCTGGGGACGGTCATCGGCTCCGCGATCTTCCTGCTGACGGGCGGGCTGGGGCTGGCGCTCCTCCTGGTCCCGATGGAGGTCGGGATTCCCCGGGCCGGCGGCCTGGCGATGCTCCTCGCCCTCGTGCCGTTCGCCGTCGGCCTCGGGCTCGACGGCGCGGTCAGCCGGCTCGACGGGGCGCTCCTCGTCGTCGCGGCGGTGGTCCTGCTCGCGTGGCTCTACCGCTCCGCGCCGGCCTTCCTCGGAACCCCGAGCGCGGAGCCCGGTCGGCCGGCGCTGCGCGCGCGCGCGTTCGGCCTCCTCGCCGTCGGGCTCGTCGCGCTCGTCCTCGGCGCGGAGCTCGCGGTCTGGGGCGCGGGCCTGCTCATCGGCACGCTCGGGCTCTCGGAGACGTTCTTCGGTATGACCGTCGTCGCGCTCGGCGAGAGCCTCGAGGAGACCGCCCGGATGGTGGCACCGGCGCGCCGCGGGCACCCCGAGCTCGCCTGGGGGAACGTCGTGGGGACCACGATCGTCCTCCTCGGCCTCAACCTGGGGGTCATTGCCCTCGTCCGGCCCGTGACGGCGGACCCGCTGGTGCTGCGCCTCCACGCTCCCTACCTCGCGGGCTGTGTCCTCCTCGTCGCGGCGGCGCTCGGCCGGGCGCGGCGGCTCGGACGCGGGACGGGGGGCCTCCTGGTCGCGCTCTACCTCGGCTACCTCGCGCTCAACCTGCCCCACCTGTTCCGGACTTGACTCGTAGGCCCCGGATAAGCGTAAACTAAACGCGGGCGATGGAGTTCGCCCTCTAAACCGCTGCCGCCGGGGCAGCTGATGACTCCTACTGGACTCGGGCCGGTAGGAGTTTTTGTTTCCCGCGCACGCGCCTCGGGAGGTGCGCCATGGCCGAGCAGGATCGCCAGATCAAGCGGCCAGTCACGCCGGAGACGGAGAGCGAAGCGCCCGGGGGTAACCCGAGGGTCGCCGAGAAGGGCAGGGCGCTCAAGAAGGGCCTCGACGAGATTCTCGAAGACATCGACGACGTCCTCGAGGAGAATGCGGAGGAGTTCGTCAAGAGCTACGTCCAGCGCGGCGGAGAATAGGCACGAGTTGTTCCAGCCGCCTGCCGACGCCGAGTTCACGGAGGTCCTGCGCCAGCTCGTCGAGGTCGCGGCCGACGTCGGCGCGGACGAACTGGCCGCTGAGGGACAGTCGCTCGCCGAGCGGCTGGCCGAGGGGCGCTCGTTCGTCGCGTGCGCTGGTCAGTTCAAGCGCGGCAAGTCCACGCTTCTCAACGCGCTCATCGGCGACCCTCTGCTCCCGACCGGCGTCGTGCCCGTGACGGCCGTGCTGACGGTCGTCAGACACGGGCCGCGTCGCGCGGCGCGCGTCCGACGCGCCGGCTCCGCGTGGGAGGAAATCGATCCGGCGGCGCTGGCAGCGTACGTGACCGAAGGGCAGAACCCCGAGAACCGGAAGCGGGTCGAGGGCGTCGAAGTCTTCGTTCCGAGCCCCTTGCTCGCGTCTGGAATGTGCTTCGTCGACACCCCGGGCATCGGATCGGTGTTTTCTGCCAGCACGAAGATTGCACGCGACTTCGTCCCCCACGTGGACGCCGCGCTGGTTGTCCTGGGCGCCGATCCTCCGCTTTCCGGAGAGGAGCTGGCCCTGGTGGAGGAGGTGGCGCGGCAGACCGAGCGGCTCATCTTCGTGCTGAGCAAGGCCGATCGCCTGTCCGATGCCGACCGTCAGGAGGCTCGCCAATTCGCGGAGGCGCTGCTCACGAGACGGCTCTCCCGACCGGTCGAGTTCCTCGAGGTCAGCGCGGCCGAGCGGCTGTCCGGCCAGATCACGCGGGATTGGAAGGCACTCGAGGCGGAGCTGGAGGCGCTCGCCCGCGATTCGGGCGTCGAACTCCTGCGGGCGGCGGCCACCCGCGGCGTCAGCCGCGTGGCGGGCCGTCTACTCCGAGCGATCGACGAGCACCGGGAGGCGCTCCTGCGCCCGCTCGACGACCGGATCGCGGAGCTCCGACGGAGCATCGCGGACGCCGAGCGCACCCTCGCGGACATCCGGCCGTTGTTGGCCGCCGCACAGGCCGACCTGGTGAGCGCGTTCGACGCCGAGCGTGGCGCCTGCGTCGCGCGAGCCCTCCCGGCAGCGCTGGGCGAGCTCGACCGGGCCCTCATGGGCGGGGACGCACGGGCGAAGCGAGGGGTGCGAGACCGCGCGATGGAGCTCGCCCGAGGGATCGCCCGCCGGGTCATCGAGGAGTGGCTGCGGGATGTCGAGCCGAGGGCCGAGGAGCTCTATCGTCGTGCGACCGGACGGTTCATCGAAGGGGCTAACGCATTCCTGGCGCGCTTGAGAACTTCCGGCGACCCGACACTCGCCCGATTGTCCGGCGAGCTCGTGGGGGAGACCACGTTTCGAGCGAAGCGTCGTTTCTACTTTCACGACCTCCTCACCGTCGCGAGCCCGCGTCCCGGAGGGCGGTTGGCGACGCTGCTGCGTCCGCGCCGACGGGCGATCGTGGCTGCCCGGGAGGACGCTCGCCGCTACCTCGAACGGCTTCTCGTCACGAACAGCGCTCGGGTGTCCAACGACCTCGTCGACCGTGCGGCCGAAGACCGGCGCCGACTCGAATCGGAGATCGTATCCCTCCTGCGTGGGCTCTCGACTTCGGCGGAGCGCGCGCTGCGACGGGCACGGGACCGCCACGTGGCCGGCGCCGAGGCGGTTCGCGCCGAGCTGTCGCGCCTCGAGTCCCTCCGCGAGCGCGTCCTCGCGCTGCATCCGGGGGTTGAGCGCCCGGCTTGACGCGAGAGAGGGAAGAGGCAGGTGGACCTCGACCGGTTGCTGAGAGACCTGGGCTGGCGTCCCGAGGCTCGCCCGAGCAAGTTCATCGCGTACTTCCACCTGGTGGACGCGTGCGGGAAGCCGGGGTGTCCGGTCTGCCGTTGTCTCCGCGAGTTGACCGTCCGGTCGCTGGACGCGCTCCTGTACGAGCAGGTGAACGATCCGGGGACCCGAGCCGTACTCGATCGGTCGTGGGGCTTCTGTAGCTGGCACGCGTGGATGTCCACGGACGTCCGGAACAGTGCCCTCGGGATCGGGCTTATCTACCAGGGTCTCCTCGGCCAAGTGCGGGCGTGGTTGAGTGTGACGCACCGGGAGCTGAGCGGCTCCCGGATCGTTAGGGGATGGCGGCGCCTCTTCCGCCGAGCCGAGCCGGTCGGGCTCGTCCAGGCGCGGGCGAACCGAGCGCGCTGTCCTCTCTGCACCGCGCTGGCGAGCGCCGAGGACGGCTACCTCCACACGCTGCTCGACTACATCGAGGATGCGGAGTTGGACCGAGCCTACGACCGGTCGGATGGGCTCTGCCTTCAGCACCTGACGCTGGCCCTCGGGCACTACGCCGGGCATCACGGCGCTGCCCCTCTCGTCGCGCGAACGCTACGCAAGCTCGACCGGCTCGCCAGGGACCTTCGGGAGTTCATCGACAAGCACGACTACCGGAAGCAGGCGCCCTTCACGCCCGAGGAGGCGGCGTCGTGGACGGCGGCGCTGACGTTCTTGGTCGGCTGGAGGGAGCTATTCGGAAACGAGATCCCGAGATCTTTCGCGCCGACTCCCCCGGCCCCGGGCTCGCTGAGCCCGCGGGAGCCGGGGGCAGGCCCCCCCGAGTCGGCCGAGGCGGTGCGGGAGCGCCTCGAGGCCCTCGCCTTCGAGAAGGGGCGGCTCGAGCTGCGGCTCCGGGAGCTGACCCAGCAGCTCGGCGATGAATCCAGCCGGGCCTCGGCGCTCCACTACCGCCTCTGGTCGGTGAGCGAGGATCGGCAGGTCCTCGAGATGAACCTCGCCGGCGAGCGAGCGGCGGCCCAGACCTGGGAAGCAGTGGTGCGCGACCTCCGCGCCGAGATCGAGCAGTTGAAGGCCCGCCTGGCCAAGTACGAGCCACCGTCGGAGAAAGCGCCTGACGACGGGAGGCGATCGGGCGCGGCGGACTGAGCGAGGGCTGAATGGAAACCGCTTACATCTGGGGACGGATCATGGGGAGCACAACGCAGAGCCTGAGCCGGCTGGCGCCCTGCACCGTGATGATCGTGAAGTAACGGCGCTCAGAACCCGAGGAGCGGCTCCGCGGCGCCAGGCAGGCACCAGCCGACCGGCATGAACGGCGTCGTGTGGGCGAAGCCGAGCCGCCCCCGCCAGTCCATGAGGACGAGCCCGCCGTCGCCCCCGCCGTCCTCCCGGAGGACGTCCATCGCCACGTGGACGGCGGTCTCGGGGTCGTCGAGATCCTTGAGGATGTCGAGGGCGGTCTTGGCGAGGACCGTGCGGATGAACGCCTCGCCGTGTCCGGTCGTCGAGGCGCCCCCGAGGCGGTTGTCGGCGTAGGTGCCGGCGCCGATCAGGGCCGAGTCCCCGACGCGGCCGGCGCGCTTGCCGACGCGCCCGCCCGTCGAGGTCCCCGCCGCGATCAGCCCGCGCGCGTCGATGGCGACGGCCCCGACGGTCCCGCCGGGCGCGGGGACCGGGCTCCGTCCCGCCAGGTGCTCGGCGAGCCGCGCCCGCTGGCGCTCGATCACGAGGGCGGCCGGGTCGCAGAGCGGGACGCCGCGCTCGCGCGCGAACGCGAGCGCCCCCTCGCCGACCAGGAGGATGTGCTGCCCGTCCTCGAGGACGCGGCGTGCGAGGGTGATCGGATGCGGCACGCCGGCGACGGCGCCGACCGCCCCCGCGCCGAGGCGCCCGCCCTCCATGATCGAGGCGTCGCACTCGACCGTGCCCGCCTCGGTCAGCACGGAGCCGTGGCCGGCGTTGAACCGCGGGTCGTCCTCCATCGCCGCGACGCACGCCTCGACGGCGTCGAGGGCGGAGGCGCCCGTCCGAAGGCGCGCCCAGCCGGCGGCGAGCGCCGCCCGCAGCGCCTCGCGGTAGCTCGCGTGCTCGCCGGGGTCCGCCCCGGCGCCGCCCTGGGCGATGAGGGCCGGGATCACGGGCTCACGGTAGCGGGCGGGCGGAACGGCTGTCAAGGAGACCAGCCCGGCAGGCCCTGCTATACTGGGCGCGCCTTCCCGCATGAATGCCCCGCTTCTCGAGGTCGAGAATCTCACCGTTCGCTTCGGTGGCGTCGCCGCCCTCGCCGGGATCGACTTTGCCGTCGCCCCCGGGGAGATCGTCGGACTGATCGGACCGAACGGGGCGGGGAAGACCACGCTCTTCAACGTCGTGACGGGGCTCGTGCGCCCGAGCGACGGCGCCGTGCGGTTCCGCGGGGCGCCGATCACCGGCCTCCCCCCGTTCCGGATCTCGCGACTCGGCATCGCCCGGACGTTCCAGCTCGTGAGGATCCTGCCGAGCCTCACCGTCGCCGAGAACGTCCTCGTGGGCCTCCACTTCGGGGGCCGGGCCCGCGCCGTCGGGCCGCCGGTGGAGGAGGCGCGGCGGCTCCTCGCCGCCGTCGGGCTCGAGGGGCGGGCTGGTGAGCCCGCTCAGGCGCTCCCGCTCGCCGACCGGAAGCGGCTCGAGATCGCCCGCGCCCTCGCCACGCGTCCGCAGCTCCTCCTCCTCGACGAGGTGCTCTCGGGCATCCGGGCGGCCGAGGCGCGGGCGTTGATGGACCTGATCCGGGAGATCCGCCGGCGCGGGACGACCATCGTCATGATCGAGCACATCATGAAGGCGATCATGGCGCTCTCGGATCGGATCGTCGTCCTGCACCACGGGGAGAAGATCGCCGAGGGGCCGCCCGAGGCCGTCGCGGCGGCGCCGGCGGTGGTGCAGGCATACCTCGGTGCCGCGCGCGACTGAGCGCCGGGCCGATAACCGTCGCATCCCGGCGTCCTCCAGCTCGTCGGGACGCGCTCGGCCTGCGACCTCGCGGGCGTCCCGCCCCTCCGGTGGGGTCGTCGGCGCCCCTCAACGTATGCAGCATACGCCTCGGGGCGCCTCCTCCCTGCGTCCTAGGGCTGCTCGGTTCTCGACCCGGCGTGAGCCCCGGCGCCGCGCGGCGGCGGCGCTCGCGGCCCTCCAGGGGCGGATCATCGCGTGCCGCCTCTGCCCGCGGCTCGTCCGGCACCGCGAGGCCGTCGCCGCCGAGCCGCCCCGGCGCTACCGGGGCCGGCGCTACTGGGCGCGCCCCGTGCCGAGCCTCGGGTCCGCCGGCGCGCGGCTCCTCCTCGTGGGGCTGGCGCCCGCCGCTCACGGTGGCAACCGCACGGGCCGCATGTTCACGGGGGACGTGCCGGGGGGGAGCGGGGAGTGGCTCGCCCGGGCGCTCCACACGCACGGCTTCGCCACGCAACCGACCTCGCGCCACCGTGGCGACGGCTTCCGGCTGCTCGACGCGTACATCACGGCGGCGGTCCACTGCGCGCCGCCGGACAACCGACCCCTGCGGCGCGAGCTCGCGCGCTGCGCCGGTTACCTCCGGGGGGAGCTCGCGCTCCTCCGGCGCGTGCGGGTCGTCGTCGCCCTCGGGCGGATCGGCTTCGACGCCTACCTCTCGGCGATGGCGGCGCTCGGCCGGGCGACCCCGCGCCCCCGGCCGCGGTTTGCCCACGGTGCGGCGCACCAGCTCCCCTGGGGCGTGACGCTCCTCGCCTCGTACCACCCGAGCCGCCAGAACACGCAGACCGGCCGGCTCACCTGGCCGATGTTCGAGGCGGTGTTCGCCGAGGCCCGCCGCCGGCTCGGCCCGGGGCGCGGCCTCAGATGAGGCGGGCGAGGACCTCCGCGGGCACCCGGTCGCGCAGGTGGGGGTGGCCCTCCAGGAGCCGCGCGATGTCGGCGAGGTCCTTCTGACGCTTGCTCGGGCGACGCTCAGGGTCGGTCACCGCCCAGAGCTTCCCCTGGAGCACGTCGTCCAGCGCAGCCACCGACATTCTGAGCCCGAGCACCTCGCGCTCCGTCGCGCGATCCACGAACGGTGCGTAGCGGGGGTCTGTCTGGCGGAGGCGCACCCGCAGCACTCGGCCCGCCGCTCCGCCGGCGGCCGGTCAAAGGGGCTGGTCCGGTGGCTGGCGGCGCTCCAGCCCGCGGCACGGGCCGAGGATCGCCATCAGGACGATGCCACGGCGCAGCTCCCGCCGACTCCCGAGCCGTCCGTGCGCGAAGCGGCGGACGGCGAGAGGCTGGATGCGCACCGGCAGGACCTCCCTCCGTGGCCCCTCCTGGGTCACGTTGGTCCGAGCGGGCTGGAGGGGGTGGGGCCGGGTCGCCCGAGGCGGCGCCTCTCGCGGCGCCGGCTCGGGCTGGCGCGCCCCCGCGCCCTCCATCCGCTTGCGAAGCCAGGGGAGGAGGAAGTTGATCAGGGGCACCAGGGCGAAGACCGCCAGGAAGAGGAGCTGTTCGGGCGTCATTGACGTCCCGCATCCCGCGTCTTGTCGCCCGGCGACTCGCCCCCGGTCCCCCCGATCGCCTCTCGCATGGCCGTATCTGCCTGCACGTTCTTCATCCGGTAGTAGTCCATGATCCCGAGATGGCCCTGGCGGAAGGCCTCGGCCATCGCGCGCGGCACCTCCGCTTCGGCCGCCACGACTTTGGCGCGCATCTCCTGTTCCTCGGCCACCGCCATGGCCCGCCGCTCCTCCGCCTTCGCCTGCGCGATCTGCTTGTCGGCGTTGGCCTGGTCGATCTGGAGCTTCGCGCCGATGTTCTCGCCCACGTCCACGTCCGCGATGTCGATCGACAGGATCTCGTAGGCCGTCCCCGCGTCGAGCCCCTTCGACAGGATGTGCTTGGAGATGTGATCCGGGTTCTCCAGCACGTCCTTGTGGCTGGCGGCCGAGCCGATGGTGCTGACCATGCCTTCGCCGACCCGGGCGATCACGGTCTCCTCACCGGCGCCGCCGACGAGCCGCTCGATGTTGGTCCGGACGGTCACCCGGGAGACCGCCATCAGCTGGATCCCGTCCTTGGCCACGGCGGCGATCCGCGGCGTCTCGATCACCTTGGGGATGACCGACATCTTCACGGCCTCCAGCACGTCGCGCCCGGCCAGGTCGATGGCGGCCGCGCGCTTGAGCGTCATCGGGATGTTCGCCTTGTCGGCGGAGATGAGGGCGTTGACGATCCGCACCACGTTGCCGCCGGCCAGGTAGTGTGCCTCCAGGTCGTTGATGGAGATGTCCAGCCCGGCCTTGACCGCGCTGATCCGCGCGTTGACCACCACGCCGGGCGGCACCCGCCGCAGGCGCATCCCGATGAGCGTGAAGAGCCCCACGTAGGCTCCCGACGACCAGGCGGCGATCCAGAGGGGGATGGGGATCATGTAGAGCACGACGACCGCGGCCACCAGCACGAGCAGCAGGAGGGCGACGGCCCCGAACGCTCCGGTTTCGATGCCGATCATGGCTCGCTCCTTTCGGCGGGTGGCGTGGACCGGCGGACGACAACGCGATTGCCGTCCACCCGGACCACCTCGATGGGCGTTCCCGCCTCGATGAACTCTCCATCGGATACCACGTCCACCCGGGCGCCTTCGATGAGCGCGATCCCGGCCGGCCGCAACGGCGAGACCGCCGTCCCGTGTTTGCCGACGAGACGGCGGTCCGCCTCGGTCGCCGACGCGAATCCCTCGCGTGCCTGAAGCTCGGTCGTCAGGACCATTCGGCGCCCGACCGGCAGGCGCGGTAGGAGCCGGAACAGGGCCAGGGCCCCGGCCAACGCGAGCAGCAGCGATACGGCGACCCGTCCGGCCGCCGTCACGACGGCCGCCCATGTGGCCCCGGCGCCCACCAGGCTGAGCCCCAGCCCGGCGACGAGGGCCGCGATGCCGAGGAGGCCGGTCAGCCCGAAGCCCGGGACCACGAACATCTCCAGCGCCAGGAGCACGAGCCCGATCCCGACCAGGAGCCCTTCCTCCCAGCCGGCCAGGCGGACCAGCCAGTGGCCCCAGAAGAAGAGCGTAAGGCTGGCGATGCCCAGGACGCCCGGCACGCCGAAGCCCGGCGTCCGCAACTCCACGATGATGCCGAGGATGCCCAGGGTGATGAGGAGCGAGCTCAGCACGGGGTGCGTCAGGAAGCGCACCAGCGTCTCGGCCCAGGTCTCGGAGACGCGGCGGACCTCGGCGCCCGCGAGATCCAGGGACTCCAGCAGGGCCTCGATGCTGTCGGCGCGGATGTCGGCGACCTTGTGCTGCAGGGCCTCCTCCGTCGTCAGTGTCAGGAGCTTCCCCTTCTCGATCACGCCGGGGATCTCCACGTCAACGTCCACCATCGCCTCGGCGAGGAGCGGCGGCCGCCCGCGGCTCTCGGCGGTGGCGCGAAACTCCTTGCGCATGTACGACACGGTCTTTTCGGCCACGGGCTGGGCCGGGCCGCCCGGTTGCCCGAGCTGCACCGGCGTGGCGGCGCCGATTGTCCCGCCCTCGGCCATGGCGATCTTCTCGGCCGCGAGGCTGATCAGAGCGCCGGCCGAGATGGCGCGCTTGTTCACGAAGGCCACCGTCGGGACCCGCGCCCTCAGCAGCGCGTCGCGGATCAACACGGCCGCGTCTACGCGCCCCCCGAAGGTGTTGATCTCCAGGACGACCGCCGCGGCGCGGGCCGCCGTGGCCTCGTCAAGGACTCGCTGGACGAACGGGGCCAGCCCGAGGTCGATCATTCCCTCGACGGGTGCCACGTACACCACGGGCCGTGCAGGCTGGGCAGGGGCCGGACCGTCGAGCATGAGCACCGCGGCCAGCCCCAACATGGCGAGCCGCCATCTCCCGGCTGCGCCACGGCGTGGCGTCCAAGTCCCAGACACGACCGCAGTCTCTCGACAGGCGGTGCGAATCGACTGCTCCTTCGGGGCCGGACGGCGCACTGTGGCAGGGATCGGGGGGACCGGCGCGGGCGATCTGCGGAGCACCGACTCGCCCTTCCTGGCTCTGGTCGGGGGCCCGGCCGGCGCGCTGGCCCGCCGTCCGGCGCCCCGGAGGAGAGGAGGGTGGAAGAGACGGTCGTCGTTCACGAGCGAATTCGTCCCCTCAGGAGTGGCCGAATCAATCATAGACGAGTACCGCTCCACCCAGCAAGCGGCGTGACGCACGGGGGGTGGCTGCCGCGCGGGATTCGCGCCCTGGCTCGGCGGATCTCACCCGAGGACCACGCGAACGCGGCGCGTCGCGCCGTCATCGGTGAGCGGGACGCTCGCGCGGCCCGACGCCAGGAGGGTGCCGTCGACCTCGACTCGGGAGATGCCACGCGTCACCCCGCGCGGGTTCTCGACCGTGATCTCATACCGCGAGGCGTGGTAGCGGAACGTGATCTCGAAGCGTCGCCACGCGCGCGGAATGCAGGGATCGAGGTGGAGCACCGCGCCGCGCAGCCGGAATCCGAGGAGCCACTCGACCCCGGCGCGGTACATCCAGCCGGCGGACCCCGTATACCACGTCCACCCCCCGCGGCCGACGTGCGGGGACTCGGCATAGACGTCGGCGGCCGCGACGTACGGCTCGACTCGGTACCGATGGACGCCGGCCCGGGTGCTCGTGCGGTTGATGGGGTTCAGGATCGAGAAGAGCTCGTTGGCCTTGTCGCCGTCCCCGAGCGCGGCGAACGCCATCACCGCCCAGATCGCGGCATGGGTATACTGGCCGCCGTTCTCGCGGACGCCCGGGGGGTAGGCTTTGATGTAGCCGGGATCGACGGGCGCGCGGTCGAACGGCGGCGTGAACAGCAGGACCAGCTCCTGGCCTCGCCGAACGAGATACTCCTCGACGGCCGCCATCGCGCGCGCCGCGCGGGCGGGCTCGGCGGCGCCGGAGAGCACCGCCCACGACTGCGCGATCGAATCGATGCGACATTCCGCGTTGATGACGGACCCGAGGGGGGTGCCGTCGTCGAAATACGCGCGGCGATACCAGTCTCCGTCCCATGCCTCGCGTTCGAGCGCGGCCTTGAGGGCGCGCACGTGCGCGCGCCAGGTGGTGGCGCGCCCGTGTTCGCCGCGGGCCTCGGCCCACCGCGCGAACTCCCAGAGGGTCGTGTGCAGGAACCAGCCGAGCCACACGCTCTCCCCCCGCCCGGCGGGCCCGACCCGGTTCATCCCGTCGTTCCAGTCGCCGGTGCCGATCAGGGGGAGGCCGCGCGCGCCGACGGCGAGGCTCCGGTCGAGCGCGCGAGCGGCGTGTTCGAACACCGTGCCGTGCTCGGCGGAGACGGCCGGCTTGAAGTACGCGTCGGACTGCCCGTTCTCCAGGGCCGGCCCCTCGAGGAAGGGCACGACCGCGTCCAGCACGGTCGCATCGCCCGTGGCCTCGACGTAGTGGGTGACGGCGCAGGGGAGCCAGACCGGGTCATCGGAGATCCGGGTGCGGACCCCCCGGCCGGATGGGGGATGCCACCAGTGCTGGACGTCGCCCTCCACGAACTGGCGGGCGGCGGCCCGGAGGAGGTGCTCGCGCGCGACGTCCCGGTGCGCGACGGTCAGGGCCATCACGTCCTGGAGCTGGTCGCGAAAGCCGTACGCGCCCCCGGCCTGATAGAAGGCGGAGCGGGCCCAGACCCGGCAGGCGAGCGCCTGGTAGAGGAGCCAGCGATTCAGCAGGATGTCCACGGACCGGTCGGGCGTCTTGACCTGAATGGCACCGAGGATGTCATCCCATCGCGTCCGGACGGCGTGCAACGTGCGGTCGAGGTCCGCCGCGCGATAGCGGGTGAGCAACGCGCGCGCCCCGGCGAGCGTCGCGGCCTGGCCGAGGAAGACCACGACCTCCTCACGCCCGCCGGGCGGCACCTCGATCACGATCTGAAGGGCCGCGCAGGGATCGAGGCCGGCGCCGACCCGGCCGGATGGGCGTATCCCTCGCTCCAACAGCGCGGGATGGTCGAGCGTTCCGTTGCGACCGAGCACCTCCGTGCGATCGCCGGTCCACGCGGTCTGGCGACCGCCGAGGTCGGCGAACGCGACGTGATCGCCGAAGTCAGCGTTCCAGGCGTTGCGTGCGAGCAGCGCCCCGGTCTCCGGATCGACCTCGGTGACGATGAAGGGCGCGGCGACGCTTCGCGAGGCGCCCAGCACCCACTCGACGTACGCGGTCACCGAGAGACGCCGAGACTTGCCGGATCGGTTCTCGATCGTCAGCCGGGAGATCTTCACGGGGTCCTCCAGCGGCACGAACTGGAGGAGATCGAGGGTGATGCCGTGGGACGTGTGCTCGAAGCGGCTGTAGCCCTGGCCATGCCGGGCGACGTACGGCCACTGGTCTTCTCGGATGGGGAGCAGGGTCGGCCCCCAGAGCGCGCCGGTCTCCTCATCCCGGACATAGATCGTCTCACCCGGCGCGTCGCTGACCGGGTCGTTGGACCACGCCGTCAGCTGATTCTCCCGACTGTTGAGCGACCAGGTGTATCCGGCGCCGGACTCCGAGACCTGAAAGCCGAAACCGGGATTCGCGACGACGTTGATCCAGGGCGCGGGCGTCCATTGCCCCTCCCCGAGGACGGTGACGTACTCGCGACCGTCGTCCACGAAGCCCCCCAGGCCGTTGAAGAACTCGAATTCGGGGCGGGGAGGCGGCCCGTCGACGGACGACTCCGGCGCGACCGGGCGGCGCCGGGGAGCCTTCACCGCGTCCGGGGTTGGACGGGCACGCGCGAGCTGCTCCGCGAGCGTGCCGTGGCGACTGAGGAGGACGGCTCGGGCGGCCGTGTGCAGGGCCCCGCGGTCCGTCGGCGGGAGGCGGTCCTTCCGCAGGATGAACACGGTCCCGTGCGTTTCGTGCCGCTCATGGCGTGACGCCGACTGGCTCGCCCGGACCAGCGCCTCCAAGGCGGTCTGGAGCTCCTCCGCATACGAGTGAGCCCTCTCGTTCAGAATGACGAGATCGACCGCCAGCCCCTTCATGCGCCAGTACTCGTGAGCGCGGAGGAGTTGTCGGACGATCCCTCGATCTTCCGGCTCGTCGATGCGGACGAGGACGACCGGGAGGTCGCCGGAGATCCCGTGGGCCCAGAGGGCCGAAGCCCCCGACGTGCTGCGCTTCAGCACGTCCACAGACGCCCGCAGCGTCGGGTCGGAGTAGAGGATCCGACTCGCCAGCTCTTGAAAGAGATGGGCCTCGTCCGTCTCGACCCCGAGATGGTGGAGCTGGACCTGCGCCTGCGTCCAGGCGAGGGTGACCGTGCGCTCGAAGGTCGCCGGGTCGCGATACTTGTCGGCCAGCGCCACGGCGCCTTCGCGCGACGGGGCGACGAGCGTGGAGAAGACGAGGCGGGCGCTCTCGCCCGGTGCCAGTCGGACCCGCCGTCGGAGGCTGAAGATCGGGTCGAGCACCGAGCCCGCCGTGTTCGACAGGGGCCGGCCGTCGATGACCGACATCGGCGTGCGGGTCCCCCGCCCCCGCCCGAGGAACCGTCCCCGGTCGGTCTCGTACTGGGCGCCGCCCCCGAACTGACCCTCGACGACGACGATGTGGGCTGCCCAGATGGACGGCTCGGCCGCTGACCGGACGCGGCGGGTCGCCAGCAGGGCACCGAGGTCGGCCACCGATTCCGTCTGGACGAAGAGGCTGGAAAAGGCCGGGTGCGCGGCATCCGCCGACGGCGGCGCCAACACGAGCTCGGCGTAGGACGTCAGCTCGATCTCTCGCGCCTGTACGCCGAGGTTCGTGATCGAGACGCGGCGGAGCTCGGCGTCGTCTTCCGGAGAGACCAGCACCTCGAGCGTGGTCGTGATCGCGCCGTCGCGCCGATGGAACTCTGCGCGGTCTTCCGAGAACGTCACCCTGTAGGCGTCCGGCTCCACGCCGGTGGGCTGGTACCCGGCCGACCAGACCGCGCCGCTCTGGACATCCCGCAGAAAGAGGTACGTCCCCCAGTGATCCCGGGTGACATCCTCGCGCCATCGCGTGATCCCGAGGTCGGCGCAGCGGCTGTACCCCGAGCCCGCGGTCGTCAGCATCACGGCATATCGCCCGTTGGAGAGCAGGTGCGTCCGCGGGGTCGCGTCGTGCGGTGATGTGAATTGGCGGAAGACCGGCGCCGCGAAGTCGCGGGCGTGGGCCGCCGCCTGCACTTCCTCCACGCGCGGTCGCGCGACCGCGACGTCCCGTGGCGCACGCTCCTGCAGGAGCAGCTCGGTGGCCTGGATGATGGGTTCGCCGTGGAACCGGGCGCGCATCACGCCATCGCGGAGGACATTCGCCAGCGCGACGAGCGTCATGCCCTGGTGGTGCGCCATGTAGGCGCGAACGATCGCCACCCGCTGCCCTTCCGGGAGTCGCGATCTCGTGTAGTCGAGCGCCTCGTAAAACCCATACCGCCCCCGGGCCCCCGCCTCGACGAGCCGTGACAGGTTCCGAGCGGCGGCTCCCGGGTCCACCATCGCGGCCAGGGCGCTCGCGTAGGGTGCGACGACCAGGTCCTCGCTGAGCCCCCGCTCGAGACCCAGCCCCGGGACCCCGAAGTTCGAGTACTGGTAGGTCAGATCCAGATCGCGCACGTTGGAGGCCGATTCCGAGATCCCCCAGGGGACCCCGTGCTCGGCGCCGTAGCTCATCTGCCGTTGGACGACGAGGCGATACGTCTGCTGAAGGAGGCTGCCCGACGGGGCGTGCATGACCAGCGCCGGCATCAGATACTCGAACATCGAGCCGGACCAGGAGACGAGCGCCGACCCGAGCGCGACCGGGGTCATCGGGCGGCCGAGCCGGAACCAGTGCGAGACCGGGACCTCCCCCTTGGCAATCGCGATGAAGCTGGCCAGCCGCGCCTCGGAGGCGAGGAGGTCGTATCCACCGGCATCGAGGCTGCCGTCCGTGACGCGATAGCCGATCGAGAAGATCTTGCGAGTGGGATCGAAGAGGAAACCGAACTCCGTCGCGTGGAAGAGTTCCTTCGTGACCCGGGCGACCGTGGACAGGCGCTGGACGAGCGTCCGGGACGCCACGGCGGAGCGCTCCAGCTGGCCGATGGTCTCGTCGAGGCGTGCGATCGCACCCCCACCGGCGGCCTCGTCGCGCGGCAGGCGCCCCCGAAGGGTGGTGAGGTCATCAATCGCGGCTTGGCACCGGTCGGCCAAGTCGGCGGGGGTGGGTGACGAGGAGAGGAGGGTCCCGATCGCCCTCACGGCCTCGGGCGACGCGGTGGCGAGATCGGCCAGGACGGCCTGGAGGTGCGGCGCCCACGGCACGATCGTCTCGAGGTCGCGGCCGTGGCTCGCGATGGTGGCCCGTGCCGCCCGGGCCCAGGCCAGAACGTCGGAGTCCTCGTGGTCGCCGCGCTCCGCCGTCAACGTGCGCGCGATGTCGACAAGTGCGTCGGCCTGGACGGCGAGCCGCCGGAGGCGGGCGGCCCAGTCCGCCGGCGTGACCGGCGGCTCGCGGAGCGTTCCGGCCAGGGCCTCGCGCGCCTGGTCGAGAAGGCCGAGCGTGACCGTTTGCGTGCGCCGGTCGTCCGCGAGGGCGCTCGCCGCCTCGTGGACGAGCAGCACGGCGTCTTCGATCCCGGCAAAGGCCTCACGGTGGAGCAGCGGGCGATCGATCGCGCCGCGACAGGCATTCCCGAGGACGAGGAGCTGGCTCGCGAGATTTCCGCTGTCCACGGTGGACACGTAGCGGGGCTCCAGCGGGCGGAGGTCGGTCGTGTCGTACCAGTTGTAGAAGTGGCCCCGGAAGCGCTCGAGGCGACGCATCGTTGCGAGGGTCGCCTCCAGCTGGTCGACGGTATCGAGGGTGCCCTGCCAGCCGAGATCGCGGGCGGCGAGCGTTGACAGAAGGTAGAGTCCGATGTTGGTCGGCGACGTGCGATGCGCGAGGACCGGGTTCGGGTCTTCCTGGAAGTTGTCGGGCGCCAGGAAGGTGTCGTTCGCGCCGACGAAGGCCTCGAAGAACCGCCACGTGCGGCGTGCCGTCGAGCGGAGGAGCCTGGCATCCTGCGGAGACAGACGCTGCCCGGCATCGACGCCCGGTGGGCGACTGACCCATCGAGCGACGAGCGGCGAGAGTGCCCAGAGGAGGACGAACGGCGCGGCGACCACCCAGCTTGCCGGCCGCACGAAGGCGACGAGCGCCCCGGCCGCCACGGCGAGGAGGAGCGCGCCGCCCATCCGCCGATACACGCCGGTGACGTCGGCGGACAGTCCGGATTTGGCCTGCGCGGCGGTCGTCCACTCGAGCAGCCGCCGGCGGGTCACATACAGGCGGGCGAGCGTCCGCGCGATCGCGTCGCTCATGAGCCACGCCTGATGGGCGAGGAACGTCGTCCCCAGCGCGATCTGGGATGCGGCGAGGGCGAAGCTCCGTCCGACGGCCCGGAGGTGGGTCCGCTTGGAGATTCCGGAGCGTCTGGGGATCACCTCGGCGAACGCGGGCACCAGAGCCGGGAGCGCGATCGTGCCGAGCACGAACGTCGTCCACACGAGGGGCGGGCTGTGGGGGAGCGTCCATCCCGCGACGAGCGTGAGCCAGGCGGTCGGCGCCGACAGGGTCCGTCGGAGATTGTCGGCGACCTTCCACAGGCCGATGAGCGGGATCCATCGCCGACGTTTCGTGGCCGCGGCGTCTCCCCGGATGATCCAGGGGAGCAGTTGCCAGTCGCCGCGCGCCCACCGGTGTTGCCGGGCGGCGGCGACCTCGTAGTCGGTCGGGAACTCCTCGAAGAGCTCGATGTCGGTGACGAGTCCCGCCCGGGCGAAGAGCCCCTCGAAGAGATCGTGGCTCAGGAGCGCGCTCTCGGGCACGCGGCCCTCCAGGGCCGCGGCGAACGCGCCCACATCGTAGATGCCCTTCCCGGTGTACGAGCCCTCGCCGAATAGATCCTGGTAGACGTCGGAGATCGCGGCCGCGTAGGGATCGATCCCGGCCGGGCCGGCGTAGATCCGCTGGAAGCGGGACGTGTCGCGATCGGCGGGCATCGTGGGCGTGATCCGCGGCTGCAGCACGGCGTACCCGTCGACGACACGGCCCACCCGGGCATCGAACGCCGGCCGGTTGAGGGGATGGGCGATCGTGCCGACGAGGCGGATGGCGGCGCCTCGGGGCAGATGGGTGTCGGCATCGAGGGTGATGACGTAGCGGACGGCGGGGGGCACGTCGGGCGGCCGTCCGCCCGTCGCCATGAACGTCGTGTCCTGCGCGCCGCGGAGAAGACGGTTGAGCTCGTCGAGCTTCCCGCGCTTGCGCTCCCACCCCATCCACGTGCCTTCCCCCGCATTCCAGGCCCGTCGGCGGTGGAGCAAGAGGAACCGGGCACCCACGTCGGGAGCGGGACCATGGCGTCGGTTGAGGCGCGCGATGCCCTCGATCGCCGGCGCCAGGAGCCGATCATCCTGTGGCATGGTCTCCGCGGGCGCGTCCATCCAGTCGGAGAGGAGGGCGAAGTGGATGGCGCCGTCCGGATTGGCGAGATAGTGGATCTCCAGGCGAGCGAGGTGCGCCTCGATCGCGGCGTCGCTCGTCAGCAGGGTCGGCATCACCACGAGAGTGCGCAGCGGTGGCGGGATGCCGTCGCGGAGCTCGAGGCGCGGCAGCGGTCTCGGCCCGAGCAGCTCCGTGACGGCGCGATTGATGAGCGCGACCGCGAGGTCGGAGGCCGGGATCAGGGCGACGAGTCCCAGCAGGACGAGGGCCACGGGGCTCACGCCGGCGGCATGCGCGGCGAGGAGAGGGAGGGCCAGGAGCAATCCCGTGACGAGGCCGATACTGCCGAGATAGCTCGACGTCGCCCTGCCCACGTAGGCTCGAAGAAGCCGCCGCGGTACCGGGACCCGGTAGCCGATCTCCTTCTCGAAGAGCGGCCGCCCTTTGGAGATCAGGTAGTAGCCGGGATCTTGATATCGATCCGCAGGGGGGGCGGCGGACGGCGGGGGAACCGACGCGGCGCGCTTGGCGCGGGCGATGGCCTGCCGGGCGACGTCGAGTTCGGACTGCCGGGAGCCTCGGGCCAGGTCTTCGATCGCGTGGCGGTATCGGTCGCGGGTCGCGAAATCCATGGCGCCGAAGGAGCTGTCGGCGCGCAGCATGTCATCGACCAGGCTGACGCTCTCGAAGAAGGCCGCCCAGTCGAACGTCGTCATCGTCCGCATACTCGTGATCACGTTGCGGACCGTCACGTTCATCGCGGCCTGGTCCTGGTGTTCCACTCGCACCAGCTCGTCCGGCGACGTGCCCACCGCCGACAGCTGTTCGTCGAGCCATCGCAGCGCGGGCGTCGATTCGGGGTCCTGCTCGCGCAGGCGCTGAACCAGCTGGACCGCGAACGGGACCGGCAAGGCGGCGGCCTCGAGCCGCTGGAAGGCCAGAGGTTGCGCCGGTCGCCCGCCGAGCCCGAGCAACTCGTTCGCCAGCGCGTCCGCGTCATGGCGGGCCGCGCGTCCCGTCACGATCCGCTCCGCCAGACGCCGGAGGTTCTCCACGAGCACCATCCGGAGGGCGATCGGGACGGCCCAGAGTTCACCGATGGTCAGCGGCTGCACGCGCTGGAAGCGCCGGACGAAGCGCTGGAGGGTCTCGGGCTCGAAGCGGCTGTCGGTGTGGGCGACGAAGGCCCAGGCCAGGCCGAGGACGCGGGGGTAGCCCTCGAGCGGGCCTTCCACGAGCTTTGGCAGCTGGCGGTAGAACCCGGGCGGGAGGTCCTCGCGGATCTCCCGCAGGACGTCCTCCACGATGTAGAAGTTGTCCACGAACCACTCCGCGGCCGGAGTGATGGCGGCTTCCTCTCGAATCACCGCGGCGATCGCGCGATAACACTGGACCAGGACGCGTCCGCTGTCCCGCACGCGCGGCGACAGGGGCCGACCGGCCCCGCCTTCGGCGAGGGCGCGCTGGCCTGCCAGGCCTTCCGCATGCTGCTCGAGCGTTTCGGCGCTGAAGAGCTCCGCTCGGATGGGGTCTGGGGACTCGGGCATGGCCGCCGAGGAAGGGGCGGGCGCCCTCACATCCCGGAGGCGCCCGGAGACTCTCAATCCCGACATGTCAGGGGCCTGTCCGCTGGGCGCCGCGTGGGCGAGCGGCGAGGGGGGACCCTTCGGCGCGTTTGTCCAACTGTGGGGGACTCACCGGTGGCCTCGGTGGCGTCGGCCAATTATCCCTGGAGCTTCGAAATCCCGCACGTGGCGTCTGGGCCGACCAGCGCCGATCCTGAAGCCCTCCCCGGCTACTTGGTCGCGGACGCCGCGTGAGGCGCGATCCAGGCAGACGCGGAGTCAGGAGGTTATCGCCCAGGCTTCCGATCTCGGATGCGCTGCCTGCTCGCTTTCCCGCTGCCCCCCGTTTCCTGTCGTGGCGCCATGGAAGGTCGGGCGTGGATCCTGCCCCGCTCGGCCCGATGGACGCCCTGGCTCGCCCCGCACGTTGTCGCCGCCCGTGAGCGACTCCCCATCGACCTCGATGAACACGAGGGTGTAATGCCGCGCCGGACGATTCACCCAGGTCGCCGGCGCGGCGGATCCCGTGCGGGGGTGGACGCCTTGCCACAGGCCGCCCGCCGGGAGGCGATCCAGCCGGCTCGTCGTCGGCTTGCGCGTGCATTCCTCGAAGCCCGCGTTCGAGAAGGCGTTCACAATCTCCTCGGGCACCACGACCCAGCCGTGCTGGTGCACCATCCATAGCATCCGGCGCTGCTGACGAAGCTCATGGAACCTGCGCATCCGTCCCATGGATGTTCACCGCCTGTCGGGACGACATGTCACGCCCGGGTTCCGGCCGTCGACAACTCCGTGGTGTGAGCGAGGCGTCCTCGAGTCCGGGGGCGAGTCGAGCGTCGCTTCCGGGAGCGACCCTCTCGCGCTTCCCTCGGCGACCATGACCCGACTCACGACCCGTCCTCCTTCACCGGCTCACGGCTTCTCCGCACCATGAGGGCCGCGAGCATCTGGATGGCCCGCGGATCGAAGGCCCGGTCGTCGATGTTCATACTGTATGACTAGTGTAGTACACCAGAACAACCTGGTCAAGCCCTGAGTGACCGGTCCCGAGGACCGCAACGTGGACTGGACCGCGGTGAATCGGCGTCTGCGCGAGGCCGCCGCGATGTGACCGGCCCGGGGGACCCTCCGGGCCGGTCCGCCCCTCAGCTCTCCTTGCGGTCCTGCGCCGGGCCGCGGGCCTTCGTGAGGTTGGCCGCCGTGTTGATCAGCGCCATGTGCGACATCGCCTGGGGGAAGTTGCCGAGCATGCGGCGCGTACGCGGCTCGTACTCCTCGGCGAGGAGCCCGACGTCGTTGCGCACGGCCAGCAGCCGTTCGAACAGCGCGCGGGCCGCGTCGTGGCGACCCTGGAGCGCGAGGTTGTCCGCAAGCCAGAACGAGCACGGCAGGAAAGCGCCCTCGCCCGGCGGCAGGCCGTCCACCTCGGGGACCGTGGGATAGCGCGCGACGAAGCCGTCGGTCGTCAGCCGCTCCTCGATGGCCTTCACCGTCCCGCGCATGCGCGGGTCGTCGGCGGACAGGAAGCCGACGAGCGGGATCATCAAGAGACTCGCGTCGAGGAGCCGCCCGCCGTAGAACTGCACGAAGGCGCCAATCTCCGGATCGTAGCCCTTCGCGCAGACGTCGGCGTGGATCTGGTTGCGCGCGGTTCGCCACCGATCCACCGGGCCCTCGAGGCCGAAGCGCTCGACGGCCTTGACGGCACGGTCGAGCGCGACCCAGGCCATCACCTTCGAGTGCGTGAAGTGGCGGCGTGGGCCGCGCACCTCCCAGATCCCCTCGTCGGGCTCCCAGCAGGCGCGCTCGACGAACTCCACCATCCGCCGCTGGACGTGCCAGGCGTTCTCGTCAGGGGGTAGCCCGAGCCGGCGCGCCGTGTGGAGGGCGTCCATCACCTCGCCGTAGACGTCGAGCTGGAACTGCGAGGCGGCGGCGTTGCCCACGCGCACGGGCATCGAGCCCGCGTAGCCGGGCAGCCAGCCGAGCTCCCACTCCGGCACCAGCCTCTCGCCGGCCACGCCGTAGAGGATCTGGGCCTGCGACGGCTCGCCAGCCACCGCGCGCAGGAGCCACTCGCGCCAGTCGGACGCCTCCTGGGTATAGCCACCGAGCATCAGCGCGTAGAGCGTGAACGTGGCGTCCCGGAGCCAGCAGAAGCGGTAGTCCCAGTTGCGGACGCCGCCGAGCCACTCTGGCAGCGAGGTGGTCGCGGCCGCGAGGAGGCCCCCGCTCGGCCGGTAGGTCAGCGCCTTGAGGGTAATCAGCGAGCGGACGACGGCGTCACGGTACGGTCCCTGATAGGCGCAGCGGTCCGACCACTCGCGCCACCACCGTTCGGTGGCTGCGATGCTCCGCTCGGGGTCCTCCCGGGCCGCCGATGGCTGGTAGGAGCGCTGCCACTCGAGCGTGAAGGGGATGTGCTCGCCGGGCGACACCGTGAACTCGCCTACCGTGTGGAAGTTCTCGCCTCGCAGCGGGACCGGCGTGCGGACGCGGATCAAGTTCGCACCGCCGATCGCCGTGAGCCCGTCCTCGGTCCGGCGCACCCACGGAATCAACGAGCCGTAGTCGAAGCGGATGGTGAGCTCCGTGCGCATCGGCACGCGCCCGCGCCGGCCCTCGACCACGCGGAAGACGTCCGGCACGCCGCTGCGGACCGGCATGCAGTCGATGACCGCCGCGACGCCCTCCGCGGTCTCGAATTCGGTTCGAGCACGAGCGTGCCCTCGCGATAGCGCCGGCGGACCGCCCGCGGCTCGCCCGCCGGCGCGAGGAGCCAGCGGCCGTGCTCCGGACCGCCGAGCAGCGCCGCGAAGCAGGCCGGTGAGTCGAAGCGCGGGAAGCAGAGCCAGTCGATCGACCCGCTCCGGTTCACCAGCGCGGCCGTCTCGCAGTCGCCGATCAGCGCGTAGTCCTCGATCGGCGCTGACGTCACCTCGCCTCCGGTGTGCGCGGCTCGGTCATCGGCCTGCCGCAGCCGTGGGCGGCTGTGGGTCGTACACCATGACCGTCACTCCTTGTCCAGTCAGCTTCGAACGCGGTGTCGTTTCCCTCGAAGGAGACGGGCCCGCCGCGACGGGATCAACGAGCGATCGTGGGGCTTCGGGATCCTCACGGGGTGATGTTCCGGTCGCCACCGGCGACCTTCGTACCCAGTGTACGACGAAGCGGCGGGGAGGTTACCATCGGCGGGAGACGAATGAAGGACATCCCCGGCATCGAGCGGAGGACGAAGATCGTCTGCACCATCGGGCCGGCCACCTCGGCCCGGGCGCAGCTCCGGGCGCTCCTCGAGCGCGGGATGAACGTCGCCCGGCTCAACTTCTCTCACGGCGAGCCGGCGGAGCACGAGGCCGCCCTCGCCGCGATCCGCGCGCTCAGCGACGAGCTCGACCTCCCCACGGCGATCCTCCAGGATCTCGCGGGCCCGAAGGTGCGCATCGGCACGCTGGCGCACGGCAGCGTCGAGCTCGAGCCCGGGCGCCCATTTACCCTCACGACGCGCCCGGTCGAGGGCTCCCGCGATCGTGTGTCCGTTTCGTACGCGGGGCTCCCCGCCGAGGTGGGCGTGGGCGACACGCTGCTCCTCGCCGACGGCGTCATCCACCTCCGCGTCGAGCGCGTGACCGACGAGGACATCCAGTGCCAGGTGGTCGTCGGCGGCCGCCTCGGCAGCCGCAAGGGCGTCAACGTCCCCTCGGGGCTGCCGGATCTGCCCATCCTGGGTGACAAGGACCTGCGTGACCTGCGCGTCGGCCTGGCGCAGGGGATCGACTACCTTGGGCTCTCGTTCGTCCGCACGGCCGACGACGTGCGCGCGGCCCGGGCCCACATCGCGCGCCTCGGCGGCCACGTGCCCGTGATCGCGAAGATCGAGACCCAGGCGGCGCTGGACCACTTCGACGAGATCCTCGACGCCGCCGACGGGATCATGATCGCCCGCGGCGATCTCAGCATCGAGACGCCGTTCGCCCGTGTTCCCATCGTGCAGAAGCATCTCATCGCCGAGGCGAACCGGCGGGCGAAACCGGTCGTCACGGCCACCCAGATGCTCTTCTCGATGGTGTCCTCGCCGCAACCGACGCGGGCCGAGGTCGCCGACGTCGCGAATGCCGTCCTGGACGGGAGCGACGCCGTGATGCTGTCGGAGGAGACGGCGGTCGGCAGGCACCCGGTGCGTGCCGTGGAGGTCATGGCCGCCATCGCGCTGGAGACGGAGCGGGGCGCGGTCCACGGCCCGCGACCGTGCGGCGCGTCGGCGGAGCCGCCGCAGAGCGACGAGGAGGCGGTGGTGCGGGCGGCGTGTCAGCTCGCGGCCCATCGCGGGGTCGACGTGGTCGTGACGGTGACCCGGACCGGCGAGACGGCCCACCTCGCCGCCAAGCACCGTCCCGCGCAGCCGATCGTCGCCTTGACCGGCGACCCGGAGACCTGTCGGCGACTGGCGCTCGTGCGCGGCGTGCTGCCGCTGCTCCTGCCGGCGTCGAGTCAGGATCCCGAGGAGATGATCGAGGTTGTGCGGCGCGTGGTCCGGGAGCGCGGCTGGCCCGACATGCGCGCCGTGTTCGTGTCGCACGATCGGCTGTGGACGGGACGGCTCTGATGGTCTCCGTCAGCGGGAGTCACGCCTCGCCTGCTGGCGCCGGTCCCGTGCGCCGATGTGAGCTTGGATCGCCTGCCCGCGCGTCTTCTGGAACTGGCGCCTGGCGACCTTCTCCACCGAGGCCTGCCCGATCGCCTGCCGCTGCGCGCGTCGCGCGGCGGCGCCAGCCGCGGCCGCCGCCTCCCACTTCGCCGCGGTCACGCGTGATGACGCCTTCTTGCTCTTCGAGCTCGTGCTCCTGGGCGCGGCCTTCTTGTCTTTCATGGCGACGATTCTACCACTCACTGATGCCGAGGCCCGGCGCCGCCTCGGACGGCGGGGCGGCGGGCGTCAGGTCGCGCGTCGCCGGAGGCGGACCGCCAGCCGCCGCCAGCGGTGGGGCTCGGCGAGGCCGCCGGGGAGGAAGAGCCCGACGAGGACGAGGATGGCGCCGTAGACCGTGAGCGCGAGGTATTGCGTCTTGAGCCGCAGGACCTCGCGGACCACGTCCACGACGAACGCCCCGAGGAGCGGCCCGACCACGGTGCCCGAGCCCCCGAGCATCGCCATGACGATCGGGCCGATGGCGACGTCCAGCCCGAAGACGGTCGCCGGGATGATGTAGGTGAGGTACCAGCAGTAGAGCCCGCCGGCGAGCCCTGCCACGGCGGCGCTCGCCATCAACGCCAGGCACTTGACGGCGTAGGCGTTGACGCCGAACGCGCCGGCCACCTCCTCGTCCTCGCGGATCGAGACCAGCGCGAGCCCGAGCCGCGAGCGCGCGAGCCACGCCGTGGCCGTGACGACGAGGGCCAGCAGGATCAGCGCCGCGTAGTAGGCGCCGTAGAGCTGGTAGCCGGTCGCGATCGTGAGGCCCTCCGAGCCACCGGTCAGCCACGACAGGTTCGAGGCGAGCAGCTCGAGGAGGGCCACGAGGCCGAACGTCGCGAGGGCGAAGTAGGCGCCGCGGAGGCGGAAGAAGGGGTAGCTGATGAGGAGGGCGAACGCGACCGCGAGCAGGACGCCGGCCGTGAACGCGAGCCCGATCGGCCAGCCGGCCTTGAGGAGGATCCCGGAGGTGTACGCCCCGATCCCGAAGAACGAGGCGTGGCCGAGGTTGAGGTAGCCCATGTGGCCGCCGACCCAGTCGTAGCTCTGGGCGAGGATGGCCGCGATGAAGACCGCGAGGAGGAACGCGACCCGGTACGTCGTCGTCACGTACGGGAGCCCCGCGAAGACGGCGAAGAGCGCGAGGCCGAGGAGCACGGGCAGCCGGCGCATCAGCCGAGGAGCCCGCGCGGCCGGAGGAGCAGGATCGCGATCAGGACGAGGAAGGCGACGGTGAGCGACCACTGCGCGCCGACGTAGAAGGAGACGAGCGACTCCGCGAGCCCGAGCACCACGCTCCCCGCCAGCGCGCCGGGGAGGCTCCCGACGCCGCCGAGGACGATGATGGCGAGGTACTTGAGCGTGAGCGGGATGCCGATGTGGGGGTCCACCGGGATGAGGGTGACGAAGAAGACGCCCGCCGTCGCCGTGAGCGCCGTCCCCAGGGCGAACGCCACGGCGGACGCGGTGCCGATGTCGATCCCGGCCAGCATCGCCCCCTCGCGGTCTTCCATCACGGCACGCAGCGCCTTCCCCCAGAAGCTCCGGCGCAGGAAGAGGTGGATCCCGATGGTCAGCGCCACGATGATGGCGAGGAAGAGGAGCCGCAGGGACGAGACCACGATCGTGCCCACGCGGAGCGGCGGGAGGAAGTAGTCGATGCCCTTGACCGGCTGGACCAGCGCGAAGGCCGTCACGTCCTCGATCGCGAGCGAGAGGCCGAGGGTGATGAGGATCGAGGCGACGAGGAACTCGTGGTGCGGCATCCCGGCGATCGGCCGGATCAAGAGGCGCTCGACCAGGAAGCCGCCCGCGAAGAAGACCGGGAAGACGACGAGCAGCGCGATCCACGGCGGCAGGGTCCACGTGGTGTAGAGCCAGTAGGTGAGCATGCCGCCGAGCATCAGGTAGTCGCCGTGAGCGACGTTGAGGACGCGGAGCACCCCGAAGATGATGGAGAGGCCGAAGGCCCCCAGCGCGTAGATCCCGCCCTGGAGGATCCCCCCGATCAGGAGCTGGACGAACGTCTGCATGGGCCAGGAGCCTACCACGCGCAGCGACCGGCGTCATAGACCGCCGCCGGTCGCCGACTCGATCCTCGCTCCGGGGTCGCGCCGGCTCTTGACAAGGATTTCGTCCTTGCTAGAGTAAGGACATGGCGAAAGTCACGAGCAAGCTCCAGGTCACGGTCCCGAAAGCCATCGCCGAGCAGTACGGTATCCGCCCCGGGGACCAGATCGAGTGGGTCCCCGCCGGGGACGCCATCCGGGTCCTGCCCGCCGGCAGGCGCGCCTCTACGCTCGATGTTGCGGCGAGGGCCCGACTCTTCGACGCGGCGACGGAGCGCCAGCGGCGGCGCGAGGCTGAGCGGCGCCCATCGCGCACCGCCCAGGGGCGCGGGTGGCGTCGCCAGGAGCTCTACGACCGTGGCCGCGCTCGTTGACACGAACGTCCTCGTCTACCGCTTCGACCCGCGGTTTCCCGCCAAGCAGGAGATTGCCACCGGTCTCCTGCGTCGCGGGCTCCTCGAGGACAGCGTGCGCATCCCGCACCAAGGCATCGTCGAGTTCGTGGCGGCCGTCACGCGACCTCTGGATGGAGGCGAGCCGCTGCTCTCGCCGGCCGACGCGCGGCGCGAGGCCGAGGAACTGCTGACGCAGTTCGTCGTGCTCTATCCGACCGAGAACCTGGTGCGCACGGCGATCCGGGGCTGGGCGACGTACCAGCTCGACTGGTTCGACGCCCACCTGTGGGCGTACGCGGAGGAGTACGGGCTGGCCGAACTGTGCTCCGAGGACTTCCAACACGACCGTGTCTACGGGGCGGTGCGCGCGGTCAACCCGTTCCTCGAAGGCCACCGGCCGGCGTAGATCCCGCCCTGGAGGATCCCGCCGATCAGGAGCTGGACGAACGTCTGCATCGGGTCATTCCCTCTCCCGTCCAGGGAGAGGGTCGGGGCGAGGGTCTCCGGTCACCAGAGCGGCCCGCGGCGCGTGACGACGGGCAGGGGGTCGGGCGCCGCGGCGCGCATCGCCTCGCGCGCCGCCCCGGTCGCCGCCTCGTCCACGGTCAGCGTCGCCGGGTCGATGACGACGCCATAGTCCCGCCGGGCACCCTCGAGCGAGACGTAGTCCTCGATCACGTCGCGGAGCACCGCCCCAGGGTCGCGGTCCCAGGGCGGCCCGTAGCCGCCGGCCCCGGGCTGCTGGAACGAGACGACGTCGCCGTACTCGAAGCTCTCGGAGGCCTTCGAGTGGATCTGCCGCTCGCGCGGCGTCCCGGGGTTCAAGCGCGTCGACCCCGGCTGCCCGGGGCGGCCGCCGAAGAGCCCCCAGGGCGCGAAGCGCTGCCGCTCGGTGTTGTTCGTGAGCTGGCCCTGCCGGAGGAACAGGCGCATGTCGCGGCGGATCCCCGTTCCGCCGCGGAAGCGTCCGGCGCCCGCCGAGTCGCGGCAGAGCTCGAAGCGCTCGACGAGGACGGGCTGGTTCGCCTCCTGCGACTCCACCGGGATGTTCGACGCGTTGAAGGCCATCGCCATCGCCTCGCAGCCGTCGCGGTCGGGACGCGCGGCCGTCCCGGAGAGCACCAGCTCGTAGATCACCGTCCGGCGGTTCCGCCGGGGGTCGAAGCCGCCGAAGGTGGGGTTGGCGAAGTGCGAGCCCGCGGCGGTCACGCGGTCGGGGAGCGCGGGGGCGAGGGCGCCGATCACGGCGTCGAAGATCCGGTAGCAGAAGACCGCCCGCGGCCCCCCGCCGGCCGGCGGGCGGGGGTTGAGGAACGAGCCGAGGGGCGCCTCGATCCGCACCGGGCGGAACGCGCCGTCGTTCTGCGGACCGTAGGGGTCGGTGAGGCACTTGACCGCGGCGTAGCAGTACGAGCGGGTGTAGTTGACGTAGGAGTTCATCCCCGACGCGGTCTGCGGGCCCGTCCCCGCGAAGTCGATGAGGATGTCCTCGCCCCGCACCGTCACCGTGACGACGAGCCGCATCGGGTCCGTGCCCGGCCCGCAGTCGTCCATGAAGTCCTCGAACGGGTAGACCCCGTCCGGGATCGCGCGGATCGCCGCGCGGACCTTCGCCTCCGTCCGGTCCATGACCTCGGTGACCGCCGCCTGCACGGTCTCGTAGCCGTAGCGCTGGACCAGCTCCATGAGCCGCAGCTCCCCGACCCGGAGGGAGTTCCGCTGGGCGCGGAGGTCGCCGAGCATGGACTCCGCCATCCGCGTGTTGGCGAGGATGAGGGCCAAGACGTCCTCCTGCTCCTCGCCGCTCTTCCAGGGGCGGATCGGGGGCACGTGCAGGCCCTCCTGGAAGTAGTCGAAGACGCCCTCCACGGCCTGGCTGCCCGGACGCATCCCGCCCACGTCCGTGTGGTGGAGGATGTTGGCGGCGAACCCGATGAGGCGACCGTCGTCGTGGAAGGCCGGCTGGATCATGAAGAAGTCGGGAAAGTGGCCCGAGCCGAGGAAGGGGCTGTTGAAGAGGACGACGTCCCCGCGCTCGAGCCGGCCCGGGAAGGCCGCGATGGCGTTCCGGGCGGCGAAGGCCATGGCCCCCATGTGGCCCGGGCTGTACGGGCCCTGGGCGGTCATGCGCCCCTCGGGGTCGAAGAGGCAGACGGAGAAGTCCTGCCCCTCGCGCGCCTGCTGCGAGTGCGCCGTCCGGTGGACGGTCGTCCCCACTTCGACCGTGATGGACTGCAAGGCGCCCCAGATGACGCCCAGGGTGATGGGGTCCGGGCGGCTCACGGGAAGCTCACCAGGAGGTTCGCCCGGGGGTCCACTTCCGCCACGGCGCCGGGCGGGAGCACGGTCGTCGAGTCCGGCTCCTCGACGACCGCCGGCCCCGCGAGCCGGGCGCCGACCGGCAGCCGCGCCCGGTCGTAGATGGGGCAGGGGCGGTACGCGCGGAACTCCGGGAAGTAGACCGAGCGGTCCGGCTTCCGCGCCTCGTCGAGGTCCCGCGCGGGCGAGCGGTGCTCCGGCAGCCGGACGTCCGGCCCGACGCCGATCACGCTGACCCCCACGGTCACGAGCTCGACCTCCGCCTTCGGGTCAGCGTAGCCGTAGCGCTGGGCGTACACCGAGTGGAACGCCGCGCGGAGGCGCTCCGCGGTGTCGTCCCCGATCGGGCCGTCCGGCAGCGGGACCGTCAGCTCGTAGCCCTGTCCCACGTAACGGAGGTCGGCCGTCCGCGCGACCGTGAGCGGCCCGGTCACGCCGGCCTCGCGGACCACCTCGCTCCCCGCCGCCGTCATCTCCTCCACGATCCGGCGGAAGTGGCCCGGGTCGAGCGCCCCGAGGCGCGTCACGTACGAGCGCGAGAGGTCGAACTTCACCTCCGCGGCGAGGAGGCCGATGGCGGAGGTCACCCCCGCGGCCGCGGGCAGGATCACGCGCGGGATCCGGAGGGCCTGGGCGAGCCGGCAGCCGTGGACGGGGCCGGACCCGCCGAAGGCGGCGAGGGCGAGCTGGCGCGGGTCGTAGCCGCGCTCGATCGAGACCACCCGCGTCGCCAGCTCCATGTTGGTGTTGACGAGCTGGTGGATGCCCCACGCGGCCTCGGCGAGCGACAGCCCGAGCGGCCGGGCGATCTCGGCCTCGATCCCGCGCCGCGCCGCCTCCAGGTCGAGCCGCATCCGCCCGCCCAGGAAGTACTCGGGGTTCAGGTAGCCGAGGACGAGGTCCGCGTCGGTGACCGTGGGCTCCCGGCCGCCGAGCCCGTAGCAGAGGGGGCCCGGGTCGGCGCCCGCCGAGTCGGGGCCCACCGTGATCACGCCCATCCCGACGCGCGCGATGGAGCCTCCGCCGGCGCCGATCTCGACGAGGTCGATGGCCTGGATGTTCATGGGGATCCCGCTCCCCGGCTGCAGCCGCACCCGGTGGAGCTCGAACTCGCGGATCGTCTGCGGCCGGCCGCCCGCGACCAGGGAGAGCTTGGCCGTCGTCCCCCCCATGTCGAAGGCGACGAGGTCGGGATGGCCGGTGACCTTGCCGTACGCGGCGGCCATGAGGGCCCCCGCGGCGGGACCCGACTCGATCATCCGCACCGGGAAGCGGGCCATCGTCTCCGCGGTGGCGATGCCGCCTCCCGACTGCATGACGAAGAGCCGCCCCCGGTACCCGAGGTCGGCGAGCGCCCGCTCGAGCCGCTCGAGGTAGTCGCGGACGGTCGTCATCACGTAAGCGTTGACGACGGTCGTGGACGTCCGCTCGTACTCGCGGATCACGGGGGAAACCTCGGAAGAGAGGCTCACCGCGATGTGGGGCGCCTCCTGACGGACGATCTCCGCCGCCTGGCGCTCGTGGGCCGGGTTCACGTAGGCGTGGAGGAAGCACACCGCGAGCGAGGTCACCCCGTCTTTCGCGAGCTGTCGGACCGTCGCCCGGAGCCCGGCCTCGTCGAGCGGGGTCAGGATCTCCCCGTCGAAGGCGATCCGCTCGGTCACCTCGCGGATGCGCGAGCGAGGGACGAGCGGGGGCGGCTTCTCGATGAAGAGGTCGTAGAGCTGGTAGCGCTTCTCGCGCCCGATGATCAGGACGTCGCGGAAGCCGCGCGTCGTCAGCAGCGCGACGTTCTTCCCCTTCCGCTCGATGACGACGTTCGAGCCGAGCGTCGTCCCGTGGACCGCCTGCGCCAGGTCCGCCCAGCCCAGGCCGGCGTGGGCGACCAGCTCGCGGAGCCCCTCCACGCAGGCACGGGCGGGATCGTGGGGGGTAGTCAGGCGCTTGCCGGTGAGGAGGCGACCGTCGTCGGTCTGGAGCGCGAAGTCGGTGAAGGTGCCGCCGACGTCGAAGCCGACCCGGAAGGGGGCCCCTCTACCCTCTCCCCCGACAGGGGAGAGGGTTGGGTGAGGGGGCCGTGTCAACGGCCTACTGGGATCCTGGCCGCGGGTAGACGTACTTGCCCGAGGCGATCTCGGGCGGCCAGATCGTGACGTAGCGCCCTTCCTGGATCTGCGTGGGGAACGGGTTGAGCGTTCCCTGGCCCGTCGCCGGGTCGAATCGGAGCCGGCCGCTGATCGTCTCGATGTCGAGCGCCTTGGTCGCCGCGAGGAGCTTCTCGCGGTCGAGCGTCCCCGCCTTCTCCAGGGCGGCCACCAGCGCCTCGAACCCGAAGTAGTGGATCGACGACCAGGGGAAGTCCTCCACCTTGATCTGGAGCTTCTGGAGCAGCTCCTCGAAGGGCTTCGAGTTCCCCGCCTTCACCCCCGGCATCCAGTACGCCTCGCCGGTGACCAGGTTCGCGTTCCGAACGCCGACGGCCCCGTAGAAGGCGACGCCGTGGTGGATGGCGTGGTACTCGCGCGGGTTGAGCCCCTGCTCGAGCGCCTGCTTGAAGAACGTCACCTCCCGGGCCGGGAAGGCCGAGATGTAGACGATGTCCGGGTTCGCGGCCTTGAGTTTGGCGATGATCGGGTTGAAGTCCTGCGTGGCGACCGGGAAGTACTCCTCGAGCTTCACCTCGAGGCCGACCGACTTCGCCTTCGGGATGGAGCCCGAGCCGACCTCCTTCGGGTGGGGCGTGTCCTCGATCACGAAGCCGATGGACTTTGCCTTCCCCTCGGCCTTGAGCATGTCGAAGTAGTGGTAGGACCACTTCGGGCCGTCGTCGATGACGCCGACCAGCCACTTGAAGCCGCGCCGGAAGATCCCGCTCGCGTTGGCCTCGAGGGCGATCATCGGAATCTGGTGCTTCTCGGCCACCGTGGACGACGCGACGGTGATGGGGGAGGAGTAGGGGCCGAGGAGGACGTGCACCTTGTCCTCGGTCACGAGCTTCTCGTACAGGCGGACCGCGTCCGGCGGCTTCGAGGTGTCGTCGTAGACGATCATCTTGATGGGCAGCCGCTTGCCGTACTCGCGCAGCGTGACGCCGCCCTTCGCGTTGATCGACTCCGTCCAGAGCTCCATCATCTTCTTGAAGTGGCCGACCTCCGCGGAGAAGGGCCCGGTCAGAGCGACCGTCGCCCCGACGCGGATCTCGTCGGGCACCTGGGCCGCCGCCGGGGTCGCCGCGCCCCAGACGAGCACCCACGTGAGCAGGCCGGCCGTGAGAGAGAGCGAGGCGCGCCAGTGAGTCATGGGGTCCTCCCGTGGTCGGGAAGTGGGCATCGGAACGGCCGAAACGGTGCCCTCACTCTACGGGAATCCGCTTCCCCGGGTCAAGGGTTCCTCGCCGCACGGGCCGCACCGGTGCGGAGGCACTACTGACCGATGAGGAGCCGACCGTCGCGGATCGCGGGCCTCCCGTCATCGGCGAGCGCGTCGAAGCGGAGCCGCCGCCCCTCGGGCGTGGCGGCGGCGCCGAGCCCGCGGACGCGGACCGTGGAGGGGATGCGCACCATCCCGGCGAACCGGCACGCGATCCGCACGACGGGCGTCGCCGGTCCCGCGGCCTCGCGGCGCAGGACCTCCGAGACGGCGAGCGCCAGCGTCGCGGTCCCGTGGAGGATGACGTCGGGCAGCCCCGCGGCGAGGGCGAAGGCACGGTCGGTGTGGATCGGGTTCCAGATCCGCGCGCACTCGGTGTAGACGTGGCCCAGGGCCGCCGGGATCGGGAGGGATGCCGACCAGACCGGTTCGCCGGCCTCGGTTCCCGCGGCGACAGGCGCCGGGATCGGGCGCACCGGCGCCCCGTCACACGTGACGCCGAGGTAGAGCGTGCCGTAGTCCGTCGTGCTCACCGGCTCTCCCTGCTGATCGACGGACTCGAACCGGATGAGCACGTAGGCGCCGGGCGTTCGCGCCTCGGCCGCCGTGATCGTGGCCGTCGTGCTCAGCCGGTCGCCCGCGCGCGGCCGGCGGTGCAGGTGGAGGTCGTGTGTCGCGTGGACGCCCCGCGCCGCCACGTCGTCCGGGATGGCGGCGGCGCGGAGGTCCACGGCGACGGGCCACTCGTAGCAGACGGGGAAGAGCGGGTGGGCGAGGACGCCCTCGGGACGGAGGGTGTCGAGGTATGCGGGGGCCGTCTCGCCGAGCGCAGCGGCGTAGGCCATGAGCCAGCGCGCGTCGACCGCGTGGAGGCGCGGCCCGGCGGTCGTGCCGACGATGCCGGCGCTGACCCTCATTCACCTACCCAGCGCGATGACGCCGGCCGCGGCGAGCCGCTCGATCTCGGGTCGCGGCACCCCCAGCTCCTCGAGCACCTCGGCCGTGTGCTCGCCGAGGCGGGGGGCCGGCCGCCGGATCGCCGGCGGGGTCGGGGACGCCCGGAACGGCGCGTCGAGCATCCGTACGCGCCCGAGGCCGGGCTGGTCGAGCTCGGTGACGAGGCCCAGCCGGCGCACCTGCGGGTCGGCGAACACCTCGTCGAACTCGTAGATCGGACCCGCCGCGATCTGGGCCGGCTCGAAGCGCGCGACCCACTCCGCCGTCGGGGCCGTCGCGAGGGCGGCCTCGACACGGGCCACGAGTTCGGCGCGATGCGCGAGGCGGCTCTCGTTGTTCGCGAACCGCGGATCCGTCCGGAGCGCCTCGTCGCCCAGGACCCGGCAGAAGCGCTCCCACTGGTCGGGGTTCATGAGGACCACGGTCACGTAGCCGTCGCGCGTGCGGAAGGCCTCGGCCGGCGCGAGGTTCGGGTTCCGGTTGCCCTCATCCCTCTCCCCCCGAACCGGGGGAGAGGGGACTTCGGGTCACTCGCGGTCGAGGAGGCCATCGGTCAGCGCATTCACCTCGGGAATGCCGGCCCGTGCGATCGCGTTGACGCGGGCCTTGACCTCGGCGAGCGGGCGGAACGGCTTGGCCGCGAGCAGCTCGGCGTAGGCGCGCACCGCCTTGGCCAGCTCGGCCTCCGGGACGACGCGGTGGACGAGGCCGAGGGCCTGCGCCTCCGCGGCCGTGTAGCGCCGCCCCTCCATGATGATCTCCTTGGCGCGCCCCGGGCCCACGAGTCGCACCAGGCGGGTCGTCGAGGCGGCGCCGAGGGGGACGCCCAGGTCCACCTCCGGGATCCAGAGCTCCGCCTCCGCCGCCGCCCACCGGAAGTCGCAGGCGAACGTCAGCGCGAGCCCACCGCCCACGGCGTGGCCGTTGATCATCGCGATCGTGACCTGCTCGAGCTGCTCGAGGAGCGTGGTTACGCGATCGAACAGCCGGCGGAACTGGCTCTTCCGGGCCAGAAAGACCCGCCGGCGCTCGTCCGGGGGCATGCTCGCTTTGATCGGGGCATCGGCGCCCGCCGAGAAGACGGGCGGGGCGCCGGTCAGGACGACGACGCGGGTCGCGGCGTCGTCCCGCAGCTCGGCGAGCGCCGCGAGCAGCGCCGTCAGCATCGCGTCGCTCAAGGAGTTGCGGCGATCGGGGCGATTCAGTGTGATCGTCGCGATGCGGCTCTCGCGGGCGAGCGTGACGTGCTCCGCCATCACACGCCCTCCACGAGGATCAGGTTGGCCTTCGCGGTCTTGAGCCGCAGCGCCTTCGGCCCCCGATACTCCGCCGAGTCGTACCAGCGCTTCGCCTGCGCGAGGCTCGGGAACTCGAGGACGATCACGCGCTTGGGTCGCCAGCTCCCCTCGAGGGTCTCGAGCGCGCCGCCCCGGACGAGGTAGCGGCCCCCGTATCTCTCGATCGTCGCCGGGACGAGCTTCCGGTACTCCTCGAAGGCGGCGGGGTCCTGGATGTCGAGGTCGACGATGAAGTACGCGGCCAAGGCGTGCCTCCTGTGGGGAGACCCGGTCAGAGCCGGGGCGCGGTTGGCTGCTGGACGTGGGCGATCGCGCACTCCCGGCCGTGGACCGCCTCGGCCCGAGCGACCGCCTCCTCCACGCTCGAGGCCGTCTCGAAGCCGAGGTGGCGCGGCACCGCCGGGTCCCGGGGGGCCGCGACGATGACGCGCCCGAGGTGCTGGAGGCGCTTGAGCGGGTACAGGGCCATGATCGCGTGGACCGGGTGAAACGCGTAGCCGTGGCGGTACGCCTCGACGTACTCCGGCCGCCGGGCGTAGTCGTCGGCGAAGCGGGTCACGGCCTTGATGGCGATCCCACGGATCGGGCCGTAGGAGGCGACCGTGGCGTCGTCGAAGGCGACGGTCACGCTGGCGCCCGGCCGCACCAGCTCGCCGAGGCGCGGGAGCTCCAGCGGGCGCGCGAGAGCTTCGCGGACCACCGTGTCCAGGTCCTCGACCGGGGGGAGCGTCGCGGCCTCAGTGTTGCGGAGGGTGCGCGTCCGCTCGGGGAGCGCCGCGCGGAGCGTGCTCTCGCCGTACGGCAGCTCGACGTTCATGACGGCCTTCGGGCCCCGGTCAGCTCGGCCTCGGCCTGCTCCAGCCAGAAGGGCATGTCCATCTCGCGGTACATCGTCTTCTCGAACGCGCATCGCGCGCAGATCACCCTGGCCTCCGGTGCGCCGAGCTTAGCCCGTGGGCCGGAAGCGGTCAACTCGCGGCGTGCTAGACTGGCCGCCGCCATGGCGGGCAAGTTCGACGCGGCGTCGGCGGCGCGGCTCGAGAAGATCTACGCGGCGCCCGAGATCGCCGAGCAGCGCGCGCGGACGCGCGCGGTGCTCGCGGCTCGGCCCGGGGAGCGCGGGCTCGACATCGGGTGCGGCCCGGGGTTCCTGGCCTGCGAGCTGGCCGGCGAGGTCGGCCCGAGCGGACGGATCATCGCGACCGACTCGAGCCCCGACATGCTCGCCGCCGTCCGGGAGCGCGTGCGGCGCGAGGGGGTCGGCGGCCGCGTCGAGCCGGTCCTGAGTGACGCGGCGGCCCTCGCCTTCCGGGACGCGTCCTTCGACTTCGCGGTCGCCGTCCAGGTCTACCTCTATGTCCCCGACGTCGAGGGAGCCCTCGCCGGGGCCGCGCGGGTGCTGCGCCCGGCTGGCCGGCTCGTCATCGTGGACACCGACTGGGGCTCCTGCGTCTGGCTCACGAGCGACCCCGCGCGGCACCAGCGGGTCATCGAGGCGCGGATGGGCGACTTCGCGCAGCCGCACCTGCCGCCCCGGCTGCCGGGCCTCCTCCGGAAGGCGGGGCTCCACGTCTCGCACGCCGAGGCGATCCCCGTCCTCAACGTCCGGTACGACCCGGACTCCTTCAGCGTGGGCATCATCGGGCCGACGAAGGAGTCGGCGATCCGACAGGGGCTTCCGCAGGCAGAAGCCGAGGCCTGGGCGGCGGACCTGAAGGCGCGGACCGGTGACGGCGACTACTTCTTCAGCGTGAACCGGTTCCTGTTCGTGGCGAGGAAGCCCACCCCCTCACCCTGACCCTCGCCCCCGGGGAGAGGGGGCGTGGCGCGATCGGCCGTCAGTAGCCCTTGTCCTTGTCGATGAGGGCCAGGAGGGGCTGCTCGGCACGCAGGCGGCGGAGGTTCTCGCAGAACGCGTTCACGGCCCGGCTCGCCCGACGGGGTGACCCGCCGGCGCTGTGCGGCGTCACGATCACCCGCGGGTGTGTCCAGAGCCTGTGTCCCGCCGGCAGCGGCTCGGGGTCGGTCACGTCCAGCCCTGCGCCCGAGAGGCAGCCGTCGTCGAGGGCCCCGAGCAAGTCGTCCGTGTGGACGATGGCGCCACGGGTCACGTTGATCAGGATCGCGCCGGGGCGCATCCGACGGAAGAGATCGCGCGTGAAGAGGTGATGGGTCGCCTTGGTGAGCGGCAGCGCGATCACGACGACGTCGGACGCGCCGAGCAGGTCGGCCAGCCGATCGGGCTTCCAGATCGCCTCGACCCCGGGCTCCGGCGGCACGTCTTCGGCGTCGATCGCCAGCACGCGCATCCGGAACCCCAGCGCGCGGCGCGCCACCTCGCGACCGGTGCCGCCGAACCCCAGGATGCCCATGGTCTGCTCGAAGAGCTCCCGCTGCTCCAGTCGGATCGACTCGCGGAGCCGGTAGTCCGGGTCGCGCAGGGCCGTGTGGAGGCCGCGGGTGAGGCCGAGCAGCAGCGCGAAGGCGTGCTCCGCCAGGTGGATCCCCACCTCCCCCTTCTCGCTCGCCAGCAGAACCTCGCTGGCGATCAGCTCGGGAGAGAGAATGGCGTCCACGCCGGCGCCCAGCGCGTGGTAGTAGCGGAGCTGCCGGCTCTCGGCATAGATGTCCGGAGGGACGCGGCCGAAGAGGACGTCGGCGTCGGCGATCTCCACACGCTGGCGCGCGTGGTCCTTGGCCTCCACGAGCGCGGCCGCGGGGCCGGCCGCGTCGAGGATCTGCGCGCGCTGCTCGGCGGTGAGGAACGGGACGGTCAGGGTGGGCGCGTAGAGAATCTTCACTCCTCGACCTCCGCTGCCGGTCGCGCGGGTCCGCGGTCAGCGCCTTCCGGCCCGGGCGGCCTCCTGCTGGCGCAGCTCGACGCGACGGATCTTGCCGGTCTCGGTCCGGGGAAGCTTCTCGACGAACTCGACCTGGCGCGGGTACTTGTACGGCGCCAGCTCCTTCTTGATGTGCTCCTGGAGCTCCCTGGCCAGCGCCTCCGACGGCTGAACGCCGGGCTTGAGGACGACGAAGGCCTTCGGGATGTAGCCGCGCGTCGCGTCGGGCGCGGCCACCACCGCCGACTCCGCCACCGCGGGGTGCTCGTCGAGGACGTGCTCCAGCTCGGGGCCGGGGATCTTGTAGCCGGCGGAGACGATCATGTCATCCGAGCGGCACTGGTAGGTGAAGTAGCCTGCCTCGTCCTGGACGTAGACGTCGCCCGTCACGTTCCAGCCGCCGAAGCGGACGTACTCGGCCTGCCGGTCCGGTTTCCGCCAGTACTTGCAGCCGGTCGGGCCCTTGATGACGACGAGGCCCGGCGTGCCACGCGGGACCTCGGCCCCCTCCTCGTCCACGACCCGGCAGTCGTAACCCGGGACCGGGACCCCCGTGGCCCCGGGCTTCACGCCCCCCTTCGTCGAGGAGATGAAGATGTGGAACATCTCCGTCGAGCCGATCCCGTCCAGGCACTCCTTGCCCGTGCGCCCGACCCACTCCTCGTACGTGGCGGCCGGGAGCGGCTCGGCGGCCGAGACGCACAGCCGGAGGCTCCCGAGGTCGAAGCGCTTCTCCAGATCCTGCACCCCGAGCATGAGCCGGTAGGAGGTCGGCGCGCAGAAGGCGACGGTGATCCGGTGGCGCTGGATCGTCTCGAGCATGCTCGAAGGCTCGAACGGGCCCGAGAGGACGGTGGCCGCGCCGAACCGGAGCGGGTAGACCAGGAGGCCGCCAGTCCCGAAGGTGAAGGCGAGCGTCGGGTGGCCGCCGAACCGGTCCTTTTCGGAGGGCGTGAGGACGTAGCGCGCGTAGGAGTCCGCCGAGGCGAGGATGTCGATGTGCTGGTGCACGCATCCCTTGGGCACGCCCGTCGAGCCCGAGGTGTAGGCGATCATCGCGACGTCGCGGGCGTCCGTGTCGGCGGCGGGAAAGCGCTCCGGCTGGCCGTCCATGAGGCTCGCCCATCCCGTGTCGCCCGGGCGCGTCTCGCCGACGACGATCAGGCGCTCGAGCTCGGGGGCCTGCGCCCGGGCCTTCTCGAGCTCCTCCCGGAGGCCGCTCGACACCACGGCGGCGGTCGTGCCGGCGTCGCTCGCGATGTAGGCCAGCTCGCGCGCGCGCAGGAGCGGCATGGTCGAGACGGCGATCACGCCGAGCTTCTGGCAGGCGAGCCAGGTGACGATGAACTCCGGGCAGTTCGGCATCCGGAGGAGCATCCGGTCGCCGCGGTCGATCCCGGCGGCGCGGAGCCCGTTGGCCAGGCGATTGACGCGCTTCTGGAGCTCCCCGTACGTCAGGACCTGGTCCTGGGCGTAGATGGCCGGCCGTCCGGCGCGGCCGCCCTCGGCGTTGGCATCGAGGAGCTCGCGGGCGACGTTGAGGCGGACCGGATAGCGGTGCTCCGGGAGCGTGTAGATCCGCTCCGGCCAGAGGGCCTTCGAGGGCAGGCCCTCCTCGAGCGACACGGGCATGGCGCATCCTCCTCTCGGCGGGCGAGCGCCTGCCGTGTCCTCATGGTAGCGAAACCGGGGGCGGGGGACAACCGCGGGACCCCGTCTTGACCGCGGGCGCGGGCGCGGGTAGCGTGTCGGCGTCGGCTGCTGGCGCATCGTCACCAGGCGTAAGCCCCGAGCGCACGGCGCGGAGGGGGGGGCCGCCCTCCGCCGCCTCGAGAGGTGACCATGGACTACGGCGCGTTCATGTTCCCCACGGCGTACGCGATCCGCATCGACGAGCTGGCCCGGGCGCTGGAGGAGCGCGGGTTCGAGTCGCTGTTCGTCCCGGAGCACACCCACATCCCGGTGAGCCGCCGCACCCCGTTCCCGAGCGGCGAGCCGCTCCCCCGGGAGTATTCGCACACGCTCGATCCGTTCGTCGTCCTGACGGCCGCCGCCGCGGTGACGACGCGGCTCCGGGTGGGCACCGGGATCTGCCTCCTCATCCAGCGGGACCCGATCATCACGGCCAAGTCGGTGGCGAGCCTCGACCTGCTCTCCGGCGGCCGCTTCCTCTTCGGCGTCGGTGCCGGGTGGAACGTCGAGGAGATGGAGAACCACGGCACGGTCTTCAAGACCCGGTTCCGGCTGATGCGGGAGCGGGTCCTCGCTATGAAGGAGATCTGGACCCGGGAGGAGGCCGAATTCCACGGCGAGCTCGTGAGCTTCGACCGGATCTGGTCGTCCCCGAAGCCGGTCCAGCGCCCGCACCCGCCGGTCCTTCTGGCGGGCGAGAGCCGCCATACGCTCCAGCGGGTGGTGGAATTCGGCAACGGCTGGTTCCCGCGCGGGCGGGCCGGCGATCAGGTCATCCTGGACGGACTCGCGGACCTCGAGGCGCGGGCCGCCCGGGCCGGCCGCGACAGGAAGACGATCTCCGTCTCGGTCTTCGGCGCCCCGCCCGACGCGGCGAGGCTGGAGCGCTACGCGGCCGCCGGGGTCACGCGCGCGATCTTCCGGATCCCGCCCGAGGGTCGGGAGAGCGTCCTGCCGCTCCTCGACCAGTACGCGAAGCTGATCCGCTGAGCGGTCGCAGCGATCCTGCCGGGGGACGAATCGCCTCCAGGAACGGATCGCCGCGCTCCTCGGGAACGTCGCGGGCGGTCGGGCCGCGTGAGCGTCGCCTGACGCACGACCGGAGCCCGCCCGTCGCGCTGATGGCGACTCCGGCGGCGCTCACGGCCGCGAGAGCAGGTCATCCACGAGGCGGAAGAGCCGCCAGCCGTCCGCCGCGCCGTGGCGGAGCGAGTCCCAGAGCGGGCGCGGCCCGGTATGGTGAAAGGTCTGGAGCAGCGCGAGGCGCGCCCGCCCACCCGCGGCCTCGGCCAGACGCAGGCCCTCCGTGAACGGGATCGAGTCGTCGCCGACCCCGTGTGCGACGAGGAGCCGCCCCGACAGGCGGGCGGCTGCGGGCAGGGGCGAGAGCCGATCCAGCGCCGCGCGCGTCCGCGGGGAGAGGCGGGCGAGGAGCGGCGCCACGGCCTCCTCTCGGCGGTTCACGACGAGGGCCAGCACGTCGCGCCCCTCGCCGCCGAGCGCGGCTTCGAGGGCGTCGGTCGCGTCCGCGGGGTTGGCGAGCTTCCGTCCGGCGATCGCCTCGAGCAGGCCACGGTCCCGCTCCTCCTGGACGAACGCGACGAGCAGGGCGAGGAGCTTCCAGCGGTTGTACTCCTCCTGCCGCAAGACGTAACGGCGTCCGCCGAACCCGTGGACCCCGGTCGTGATATAGGTGATGACGTGGCGGAGGTCCGCGTAGCCGCCGAAGCTCCCCGCCACGCGGAGGCCGGGATGGTCGGCCGCGGCCAAGAGGGCGGGCCCGGCCCCGAAGCTGAAGCCGGCCACGCCGGCCCGGCCGGCGCGCCGCTCGACCTCGCGGAGCGCCGCGCGGATCTCGCCCTCCTCGCGCCCCGTCAGCCTGAACGCGCGGAGGCCCTCGAAATCGGGAACGAGGACGAGCTGGCCGTGGCGCGCGAGCAGCCGGGCCAGCCGCGCGAGCTCGGGATGCCGCCGGCCCGCGGGGGAGAGGCCGTGGACCAGGACGAGGCCGGCGCGAGGCGCGGATGGCCGGTACAGGTCGGCGACGAGGCGCCCGCCGTCGCCGGGGAGGGTGACCTCCTCGCGGACCGGGATCGGCGCGAGGGCGCCGAGGGTCGCCTCGGTCGCCGGCAGGGCCAGCGCCGTCGCGAAGAGGGCGGCGCGCCCGAAGCGGAAGGCGAGGGCGAGCGCGACCGCCGCGCCGGCGAGCGCGGCGGCCAGGCGACGGCTCACGGCAGGGAGCGGGCGGGTGGCGCGTCGCCCGCGAAGGCCGCCGGGCGGAGGGCGACATGGGCACGGGACGCGGAGTCGCGATCGTGACGGGCGCGTCGCGCGGGATCGGGCGCGCCATCGCGCTGAGTCTGGCCGAGGCGGGCTTCCGGCTCGTCGTGAGCTACCGCGATCGGGAGCGGGAGTCGCGCGCGCTCGTCGAGAAGGTCATCGCCGGCGGAGGAGACGCCCGGGCGATCCGCGCCGACGTCGGCCGCCCGGAGGCGGCCCCGGCCGTCGCGCGCGCGGCGCTGGAGGCGTTCGGCCAGATCGACGTGCTCGTGAACAACGCCGGGGTGCACCTCCCCGGCGTGCGCCTCGCCGACGTGGCGCCGGAGGAGTGGGATCGGATCCTCCGCGTCAACCTCAGCGGCCCCTTCTACCTCATCCGGGCGGTGCTCCCGCACATGCGGGAGCGGCGGCGCGGTCACATCATCAATGTCTCGTCGAACGTCACGCAGCGTTTCCCCGTCGGGTCCGGCCCGTACACCGCGTCGAAGAGCGGCCTGGACGCGCTCACGCGGATCCTCGCGAAGGAGGAAGGGCCGCACGGGATCCGCGTCAACGCCGTCGCGCCCGGGCCCATCGCCACGGACATGCTGGGCGAATCGCTCAGCGCGATGGGGCCGGAGCGGGCCGAGGCGTTCGTCCGGTCGGTTCCGCTCGGCCGCACGGGCCGACCGGAGGAGATCGCGGCGGTCGTCCGCTTCCTCGTCTCCGACGAGGCGAGCTACCTGACGGGGCAGGTGATCTACGTCAACGGCGGCGGCCCCGCCGGGTGAGCCGGGACGGCCGCCCCGCTGCGGTTCATCCGCGGCGCGGCGTCCCATTTGAGAGCCGCGGGCCCCGGGTCGCCCGGGATTTGTTGACAACCGTGGCGCGCCTCCTGTCATGATAGGGCCGCCTCGGAGGTCGGGTGGGGCCGAGGTTGTCCGACCCGGTACGGTGCACGGCGCGCCCGGGGGGGCTGGATCGGGCAGGGCATTCCCCCCACCAGCTGTGAAGGAGGAGTGACATGCTGGTGCTCCTCTTGATCGTGGTGGGCGTCGGTTTTCTCGTCTCGCTCCTTCCGGTCTTCTATCCGGGGACGATCGTCAGCATGCTCGGCGCGCCGCTGAACGGGCTCATCGCCGACCTGTTCGCGACGACGTTCAAGCTGGGGCGGGGCTCGCTGGTCGTTCCGGCCAAGGACGGCTGGGCGCTGACCCTTCAGGGAGTGCTCGCCTTCTACGTGCCGCTCATGCTGGTGATCTTCCTCGCCTCGCGCGGCCGGCGCTGAACCCTCGGAGGGGGGTTTGGCCCCCTTTCTTCCGGGGGGCCGAACCTCCCCCCTCGGTTGCGCGGGCAAAGCCCGCGCTCGGAGCGCTTCGGCCGGGAGCGCGCGACCAAGCCCGCCGGCTCTTGTGTCTTCCGGCAAGCCTGCTGAGCGCGGCACCGGCGGCCGGCGGGATCAGCCGCCCGGGGCCGGTTGGAAGAGCTCGACGGTGAAGTCGTCCGGATCGCGGAGGTAGACGGCCAGGGCACCCTTGTGGACGCCCGCCGTCACCTCGGCCGGCTCGGAGATCAGCCGCACGCCGCGCCGCTTCAGCTCCGCGCATGCCTCGCGGATGTCCGCCACCTTGAAGCAGACGTGGGCGTTCCCGGGGCGGTTCGTCTCCCGGTCGTTCGGCAGGGCCGGGTGCGAGACGTACTGAAGCAGCTCCAGCATCCCGTTCCCGTCCGGGGTCTTGAGGAGGGCGATCTCGAGCCGGACGTCCTGGAAGCCCGTGACGGTGGACAGGTACTCGGCCGTGCCGGTCTGCCGACGGTGGAGCGAGAGCCCGAGCACGTCCCGGTAGAACTCGATCGAGCGATCGATGTCGCTCACGGTGAACCCTACGTGGTACAGCGCCTCGACTTTCATGGTCCATTCCCCTGCGTTGCCGGTGCCGCCTGGCGCTGCCCTACCGCGAGGGTTGACCGGTCCACTCCGAGCGCCGGCTGTGCCGGCGCAACGGTGGGGGAGGTTTCGGAGGGGGCTGTCGAGGCCCCCTCCGACGAGATGTCGCTCACGGTGAACCCGGTGTGATACAGGCTCTCGACCTTCACCGGCGTGACTCCTCTTCCAATACTGCCATCCCGTCGATCTCGATGAGGGCGTCCGCGTCCCACAGCGCGCGCACCTCCACGAGCGTTGACGCGGGGTAGTGGTCCCCGAGCATCTCGCGGTAGACCTGCCCGATTGCCTTCCCCTTCGCCCGGTAGTCCGCCTTGTCGAGCACGTAGTACGTCACCTTGACGAGGTCCCGGAGCGTGCCCCCGCGCGCCTCGACGACCGTGCGCAGGTTGGCGAGAGCCTGGCGGAACTGGCCGACGAGGTCCCCCTTCGAGACGATGCGCCCCTCGGCGTCCTGGGCCGTCTGGCCCGAGAGGAAGAGCAGCCGGCCGCGCGCCTCGATCCCGTGGGAGAAGCCGGAAGGCCGGGCCAGGGTCGGCGGGTTCACGATGGTCTTCGCCATGCTCGCCTCCCCGCGACCACTCACCGACCCGTGAACTTCGGGGGCCGCTTCTCGGTGAACGCCCGGTAGAACTCCTTGTGGTCCTCCGCCATGAGGAGCAGCGCCTGGGCCTGCGCCTCGGCTTCGATCGCCGCCACGAGGTCCATACCCCACTCGTTGTTGAGCATGCGCTTGGTCATCCCGAGCGCCTGGGTCGGCCCGTCGGCGAGGCGCCGCGCCAGCGCGCGCGTCTCCTCCATCAGGCGGTCGGCGGGTACGACCTTGTAGGCGAGCCCGTAGCGCTCCGCCGTCGTCGCGTCGATCGTGTCGCCGAGCATCAGAAGCTCCGCCGCGCGGCCGAAGCCCACCACCCGGGGGAGGAGGCACGCCACGCCCATGTCGGCGCCGGTGAGCCCCACCTTCGTGAAGAGGAAGGCGAACCGCGCCGTGTCGGCGAGGATGCGGAAGTCGGAGGCGAGCGCGAGGACCGCGCCGGCCCCGGCGGCGATCCCGTTGACCGCGGCGATGACCGGCTTCTCGAGGAGCCGGAGGTTCCGGACGACGGCGCCGGTCATCCGGGTGAACTCGAGCATCCCCTTGACGTCCCGCTTGAACAGCTCCCCGATGATCGCGTGGACGTCCCCCCCCGAGCAGAACCCCTTCCCCGTCCCCGTGAGGACGAGCACGCGCACCGCCTCGTCGGTCTGGGTGGCCCAGGTGAGCCGCTCGAGCTCGGCGTAGACCTCGAAGGTGATGGAGTTGAGCTTGTCGGGGCGCGTGAAGGTCACCGTCCCGACGCCGTCCTCGATCCGGTAGTCGAACGCCTGGTAGCTGCCCATGCCCTCTCCTAGCCGAACGGGTCCCAGGTGATGACGCGCTTCGGCGCGATCTTGTAGATCCGTCGCACCTCGCCCGGGAAGCGCATCGCCGGCGGGTACCGATCGCGGTTCAGGTAGCGCGGGGCGAGTCGGTCCAGGTGCTCGTCCGCGCCCTCCTCGGTGACCTCCACGACCGTCCCGCGGATGTGGAGGTAGCGGTTGGGGTTGTCGGGGTCCGGGATCTCCAGCGCGACGTGCCGGCGCTCCCGCATGTTGAGGTCCTTCTGCCGGCCCGCCGCGGAGTTGACCAGGATGTGGTGCCCGTCGTAGTCCACCCAGACCGGCGTGACGTGGGGGGTCCCGTCCGGCATCAGCGTCGCGAGGTGGCCGAACGAGCGCTTCTGGAAGAGGTCGAGGAACTCCGCCGGGATGGGTCCGGGCGCGGGCGGCTGCTGGCGGCGCCAGGCGTCGTAGCGGGCGACGAACTCGGGGTCGCCGCGCTTGAGACGGTGGTAACCGACGCGGCGGCTGCGGATCATCAACCGGTAGGCGAACGGGACGGGGTCGAGGTGGAGGTGGTCCTGGACCTGCTCGAGCCAGAGCAGGCTCGCGTACGCGGCCTCCTGGAACTCGTCCACCCTCGGCTTGCGGACCCGCTGGAAAGCCGCGAGCGCCTCGGGCACGCGCGGCTCCCCGGCGAAGCTCCGGGCCAGGGCGATCGTGTCCTCGAGGGCGAGCTTCGTCCCCGAGCCGATGGAGAAGTGGGCGGTGTGGAGGGCGTCGCCGAGGAGCACGACGTGCTTGTGGCTCCAGTGCTTGTTCCGGATGAGGGGGAAGTTGAGCCACCTGACGAAGTCATTCGACAGGAGCGGCTGGCCCTCGAGCTCCACCTTGAAGGCCTGGGCCAGCCACCGGCAGGTCTCCTCGTCGGACATCCGCTCGAAGCCGGCCCGGGCCCACGTCTCGGGCGGGGATTCGACGATGAAGGTGCTCGTGCTCTTGTTGAACCGGTACGCGTGGTAGATGAACAGCCCGGCGTCCGTCTCCCGGAAGCCGATCGTCAGGCCGTCGAAGAGCCGCGGCGTCCCGAGCCAGATGTACCGGTTCTGGCGGACGTCCACGGACGGCTGGAAGAAATCCGCGTACGTCCGCCGGACCAGGCTGTTCGCCCCGTCGGCGCCGACCAGGAGGTCGCAGTCGAGGAGCTCCGCCACGCTCGTGACGTTCGCGTGGAAGCGGAGGTCCACGCCGAGCGCCTGGCAGCGGCGGTGGAGGATCTGGAGGAAGGTCAGGCGCCCGATGCCGGAGAACGGGTTGCCCCGCACCGGGATCGTCTGGCCCCGGTGGACCACGTTCACGTGGTCCCACACCTCGGCCGCCGCCGTGATCTCCCGGTACGTCTCGGCGTCGTGGTCCTGGAGGAAGGCGAAGGTCCGGTCCGAGAAGACGATCCCCCAGCCGAAGGTGTCGTTCGGACCGTCGCGCTCGAGGATCGTGATGGCGTGGCGCGGGTCGAGCTTCTTCATGAGGATCGCGAAGTAGAGCCCGGCCGCCCCGCCGCCGACGATGGTGATCTTCATCG
>CAYQDR010000004.1:0-1357 GCA_964416315.1 uncultured bacterium | reverse complement strand
CCGCCGTCCACGTTCCACGCCTGCCCGGTCACCCCGCGCGCGTCGTCGCTGGCCAGGAGCACCGCCAGCGCCGCCACCTCCTCCGGCTCCACGAGCCGGCGCTGGGGGGAGAACGCCGCGAGCGACCTGACGGCCTCCTCGTAGGAGCGGCCCGTCTTCTCCTGGATCCGCCGCGCGCTCTCCCAGGTGAGATCGGTCGCGGCGTAGCCGGGGCAGATCGCGTTGACCGTGATGCCGGAGGTCGCCAGCTCCATCGCCAGCGCCCGCGTGAGCCCGAGGAGCCCGTGCTTGGAGGCGACGTAGGCGGCGACGTAGGGGTAACCCTGCTTCGCCGCGGTCGAGGCGACGTTGATGATGCGCCCCCAGCCGGCGGCCAGCATCCCGGGGAGGACCGCGCGGGACGTGTAGAAGGCACCCGTGAGGTTGACCCGGAGGTGGCGTTCCCAGAGGGCGTCGTCCGTGTCGGCGAGCTTGGCCGACACGGCGAGGCCGGCGTTGTTGACGAGGATCTGGATCGGCCCCAGGGCCTCCGCCGCGAGCCGGACCGCTCCATCCACCTGCGTGCGGTCGCCGACGTCGCAGGGGACGGCGAGCGCCTTCCGGCCGAGCGCCCGCGCCTCGGCGGCGACGGCCTCGATGGCGGCCGCGGTCCGCGCCGCCACGGCGACGTGCGCCCCCTCGCGCGCGAAGGCGAGCGCGATCGCCCGCCCGATCCCGCGTCCGCCCCCGGTCACGAGGGCCACGCGGTTCTCGAGGCGCCTCCCTGTGTGGGCCACGATACTCAACCGACGTCCGCCACCCACATCACCAGACGGGAGAGGTCTCCCTCGCGGCAGGCGTCGTACACGCGCCTGTCCGCGGTCACGAGCCGGCAGCCATGGGGACTGCGCGCCTCCTCGGGGGTGAGGGTCGTTGCCGCTTGCTCGAGGATGGACCTGACCTCTGGCTGCAGCGACCGACCACCCATCCGGGCCCGCTGCTTCAGGCGCTGAACGGTCTTCCGCCCGAGGCCTCGGACGAGGATCTGGGGCATGGTGGCGACCTCCTGTGGCGAGCCCAAGTCTGCTACCAGACTGCTAGCACGTCCTGGACCGTGCGCGCAAATCCGCTGGAGAGGGCGTTCGACCTGCCACGGAGGGGAATTCCCCCCGACGCGAGTCGGTTGGCCGGAAGCCGACCGCGATCGTCCGCCCGATCTCGCCTCCACCCCGGGTCATGACGGCTACGCGATCCTGCAGTCGCATTGCGATTCAGCGACGGGCTGGGGGCGCGACGGGCCGGTCCCCGGCGGGCCGGACCGGGCCGGCGCGGTGGGCGCCGGGGCCGGCGTCGCGCGCCCGCCCCGCCCCGCCCCGGC